>CAZYXM010000022.1:351-8894 GCA_964651205.1 Candidatus Woesearchaeota archaeon | reverse complement strand
AATCTTATGACGAGAAACTTGGCAAAACAATAATCATGAGGGAAAAAGAATCTGCTGCTGATTATAGATTTATTCCAGACCCAGATTTACCTGTTTTGAAACTTGAGAAAAAGCAAATTGAGAAAATGAAAAGAGAACTGCCAGAGATGCCACAAGAAAAACTAACAAAGCTAATTAAAAAATACAAAATCGACGAGGAAAATGCTAGAATTTTTATTAAAAATCTAGAGTTAGTTGATTTTGTTGAAGAACTTGCAAAACATGTCGATGTTTCTAAATATGTTTCATGGATAACCATTGAACTTTTAAGAGTTTTAAATTACAACAAAAAAACACTTGAAGATGAAGATGTTAATATCGAGCCAAAGCATCTTGCTGAATTATTAAAAGAGGTTGACAAGAAGGAGATAACAGTTCTAAAGGCAAAGCAAATTATGAATGATTTTGTTCCGAAGAGTTTTTCAATAAAAGAAAAAGGCGACATAGGGAAGATAAACAAAGAAGCAACTGAGAATTTGTGTAAGAAAGTTTTGGATAATAATTTGCATGCAGTTGAGCAATACAGGGCAGGAAAAAAAGAAGCATTAAATTGGTTGATTGGGCAGGTTATGCGAGAGTCAGAAAGAAGAGCTGATTTTAAACAAGTTACTGAAATTTTGAAGGGGATGCTGGGTTAAAAAATAGGAAATAAAATTTTAATTGCAAACCACGAGACGATGCCCCCTGCCTCGCGCTTACGCGCTGAAGAAAGTTATTTCTTAAAACTATCTAAATTCTTATAAATCTAATAATACCAAATTTATCATGGTTAAGTTATTTTACTACGAGACTGCAGCGCTTTTTTTCAAAAAAAAACCCCTGCTTAGAAGAACTGCCTGGAGGAGCATATACAGGAGCTTTTAAAGAAGAAGTGGTTCAATCATTGAGGGTGTCTGGGGATTTTATTAAAAGATTTTACCCCCAGTTTGGGCTAAAGGAAAGACCTTCCCCAAATAGTGGCATTCAGTTCAAATTATTTCAGCTTCCCTCCTCAACGAGTAATAACTATCCCTTCTCCCTATCATCCGACAAATGAACCAACAACTTCTGTTTGTCATGAAACAGCTCACTATCTACACTGGATGGCAAATCCGGTCATATGGGAACTTCGGGGAAAAAATCACAAGGCACAAGACCTCAGTGAATTAATTGCCGAACTCTTTGCTATAATGTATCTTGAAGAGAGAGGGGCCTTGGAGTTTGCTTTTAAATATGGATCCTCTATTAAAAGTTATTTTTTTAAAACAGTTATCCAAAACTATGATTACTTAAAAAAACGCAGGGAAGAATTAATTTTCACGACCTCTCCAGATGCCTTATCTGGCAATTTAAATTCTATACTGATTAAATCAGAATAGCAAGGGGCTTTCCTAAAACAAAAACTATCGCTTCGCTCGATCGCCTTGCAGTCTCCCCACATAACAATGATTATCAGCAATAATCGAGTGGTATCTATATAACGAGAAAACTTTTATTCGTCTGCAGTTATCAACTTTCTAACATCCCCTGTCTCTAAAAACAAACATTCAAAAGGGAGATCATATCCAAGCAAATGTTCTCCTAATCCCATGGGATGTCTTTTTTTACTCCCATAAGTTGCAAGGATAACTGCAGAATTAGTAGTATAAGCATGAGTTACCCCTCGAGGAAGACCTAATTTTTGAAATACATAAACCCTATCTAAGCCTTCCTCTTTCGCAAAACCTTCTACTTTACAAATTTCATCCCATAATTCAGGATATTTTCTTTTTACATCTTTTCCTTCAATATTTTCAAATCCTTCATTCTCTAGAAGGTTTTCTATATCCCATTCGGCTAACTCATCCAATCTCATGCTTATACAATTTTTCTTTAATTTAAATAATTATTGAAAAGTTTTCTCGCCTTAATCTATTTTACTCACTCGATTACTTCTTCGACCACGCTGCGTGCCACGCTGCACTACAACCCCCTGCTGCCTCGCCTTTAAAGGCGAGGTGAAAAGAATAGTAAAATCTGAACCACAAAAAAAATCAATACAAGAAAGTAAACACTGTCCCAGCAATAAAAACAAGACTAATCAAAGCAATAATCAACCAATTAATGGGCATTGAAAATTCTGGTTCTCTTTTTCCAATTTGTTTTGCTTTTTTATTCATAAAAACTATGAGAATTGCAGACAAACCACCAGAAATAGTTCCCCCCACCCCCAGCACATTAACAAACCCCAACTTTAAGACAACTGCTACAAGGTAAATAAATAACGGCACAATGGAGACATAAATAAATGTTTTTCTTTTTGAAATTCTTAAATCCTCACGAAACATATCTTTTAATGCAAATGATAAAACAAAATAACTTGTTAATATTGTGAAGACTCCAAGAAGATTTAAAATTTTTCCAAAAGAAATTGTTGCAACTTGCGACACTGAACTTCCCAAGTCCCCCACAACAACAACTGTAAAAATAATGTAAAGAACTATTGGAATCAAAACCCCAATATAAATTGCTTTTTTCATATTTTTTTCCTGTTTCCTTAATTCTTTTCTCACAGAGGGTATGGCTGAAAACCCCATTAAAGAAAATAAAACAACACCAAAAGGTAAAAAGAAATTTTGATTATTTGCTACAATTAAATTTTCTGTTCTAATTTGTGGGAAGAACATAAAGAACATTGCAAGAACCACGAGAATAATTGCAAAGACCCCCCAGGTTTCAACTTTTCTTAACCCCCGTAGACCTTCTTTTAAAAGTATAGCCATAAATAACCAGAAACCAACTGCAAAATAAATTGCGAGATTTCCACTGCCTGTGAAAAGATTTGACAAGCTTTGACCTTCTCCAATCATATAAGCTAAGAGAGCAGAATAAATTCCAACAACCATCGCTATTAGCATCAGCCGCCCCCCCTTCTTCCCAAGATATCTCCTTGCATACCCCACAAGTTGATGGTCTGTTTTTGTCCTTAATGTTACTTCAGCCAGATAATTTTTGGCAAAAAACATGACAATACCCAATAAAAAAAGCCAGAAGATTCCAATGAAAAAACCAGATTGTGCAAATACATATGGGAGTCCAAGAATACCTGCTCCAATCATTGTCCCTGATAATGTGAATGCTGCGGATAGAAATTTTTTGTTCATTTTTTCTGGGAATGCATTTTAATTAAGCCATAAATCGAAGATAACACAAAGACACCTTGGAGAATTATGAAGATTGTGTCGCCAATATAAATACTATAAATTTCAAGACAAACTCCCCCGAGAATCAAAAGGGGATAGATATATCTTCTTCTTATCCTTCTTTTTGCAGAGACTAATAAGGTTCCAAGGATTATGCTTAACAAGCCTACAATAGCTATAATATAAAAACCATTCACCATCTTTATAAACTCAAAGAGAACAAGTTTTTAAAGTTAATCTACTATAAAATCTAAGAGCTCGTAGTTTAATGGATAGAATACCAGGTTTCGGCCCTGGTGATAGGGGTTCAATTCCTCTCGGGCTCATTTAAAAGAAAATGGCAAAACCCTTTGGTTTTTGACTGTTCACTTAAAGAGGTAAAATTCCACATGGCAAAAAAAGAGACAAGCAAAAAAACAATACAGATTATTGTTCTAGTTGTAATTTTATTTTTAGTTGTGCAACTTGGAATTGTTTATTATATTAATGAAAAGAATAAAGAAACCTTAACAGAGCTCAAGGCAACAGAGCAAAGAATTAATCAAATTCTACTTGAAAATGAAAATCTCACACAATCGCAAATTAACTCTCTTGTTGAATCTGTGGGTTCTGTCTCAATATTACAAGAAAATCTAAAAAAAGAAGTTTCTGAAATCAAAGCAACAACAAGTTCTGATTTCTCTGGAATAATTGAAAACGCAATTCAGGGCGTTGTTTCAATAAAAACAGATGTAGCACAAGGTTCTGGATTCTTTATAACTAATGACGGGTATGTTGTGACAAATGCCCATGTCTTATATGACGCGAGATATGCAACAGTTTATACTTACAATGGGGGAGCTTATGCAGCAGAACTTATGGGTTATGATATTAATTTGGATGTTGCGTTGTTAAAAATTAAAGCAAATAACTGGAAAGAATTAAGTTTTGCAGATTCTGATGATTTAAAACTGGGGGAAAAAGTTTTAGCAATTGGCAATCCACTTGGTTATTCATTTACAGCAACAGAAGGGATTATCTCTGCTTTGAAAAGAGAAGGCTCTAATAATCTTCCATATTATATACAAACAGATGTTTCATTAAATCCAGGAAACTCAGGAGGCCCACTAATTGACACTTCAGGGAAGGTAATTGGGATAAATAATTTCAAGATTCAATCTGCAGAGGGGATTGGTTTTGCTTTGGAGTCTGACCAGGTCACAAAAGTTGTGAATGAGATCTCTGAAAAAACTTTGAATATGAGTTTGGTTTGAGGTTGGAGTATACAAATACAAGAATTTTTAAACATAAAACTACAAGGAATAATATGTCAAAAGAAGAGAAAATTGATAATAAAGGTCTAACTGTCAAAAAAGCAGAGAACATTGTAGACTGGTATTCTGAAGTTGTTCAAAAAGCAGAACTTGCAGATTATGCACCTATTCGTGGGTTTATGATTATTAGACCAAATGCAATGCAAATCTGGGAAGCAATACAAAAAGATTTTAACAAAACACTTGAAAAATGGGATGTAAAAAATGCATACTTTCCGTTGTTAATACCAGAATCATTTTTTAAAAAAGAAGCAGAACATGCAAAAGGATTCGCGCCTGAACTCGCGTATGTAGACAGTAAAGAGGAAGGAGAAAGATTTGCAATTCGGCCAACATCCGAAACAATAATGTATGATTCTTATTCTAAATGGATTAGGTCGTGGAGAGACTTACCTTTTGAGTTGAATCAGTGGTGTAACATTCTTAGATGGGAAGTAAAACAAACAAAACCATTCTTGAGAACAAGAGAATTTTTGTGGCAGGAAGGCCATGGTGTTTTTGAGACAGAGAAAGATGCAGAAAAAGACATGATGCGTGTAATTAAAGCTTATAAGAAATTAGTCGAGGAATTATTAGCAATTCCAGTCCTAATGGGTAAAAAATCAAAAGGAGAAACATTTGCAGGAGCAAAAGAAACCCAAACTGTAGAAGCCTTTATGCCGGATGGGAAAGCATTGCAATGTGGGACCTCCCATAATCTTGGGCAAGGGTTTGCTAAAGTTTTTGATGTAAAATTTCAGAACAGAGAGGGAAAAGATTCTTATGGATGGCAGACTTCCTGGGGGTTTTCAACAAGATTAATAGGAGCAATGATAATGCAACACGGAGACGACAAAGGTCTGATCATCCCACCAAAAGTAGCAAAAACAAAAGTTGTGATTGTTCCAATATTATTTGATAAGACAAGGGACAAGGTTCTGAAAAAAGCAAAGGAGATTGAAAAGAAACTTTCTAAGTTCGGAGTTATTATCGACGACAGAGAAGAATACAACCCAGGATATAAATTTAATGAATGGGAATTAAAAGGGGTTCCAATAAGGATTGAAATAGGCCCAAAAGATTTAGAGAAAAAGCAGATTATTGTAGTTAGAAGAGATACAAATGAGAAGTCTCCGATAAAGGAAAAAGATGTTGCAATAACTATACAGAAAATTCTTGGTTTAATACAGAAGAATTTATTTGAAAAGGCAAAAGAAGAACTTTATGACAGAATGGATGAGGCAAAAAACTTAGCAGAATTGAAAAAGAAATTAGATGAGAAGAAGATAGTTCAGGTTTATTTATGTGACGAGAAAGAAGTTGAAGAAAAACTTAAAGAAAAAACAGGTGCAAATTCTAGATTGATTCAAGAAACACAAAAACAAGGTGTCTGTGTCATAACAGGAAAAAAGACAAAGACAAGAGCTTTTGTTGCAAGTGCTTATTAAACAACAATCAAATTTAAAAACCAAATAGAATTCTAGAGAACATGGAAATAAAAAAATCAAAGCCTATTGAAGCTTTAAAAAAAGGAGACAAAATGATTGTAAATGGTGTCCCGCTGGTTGTCGAAGATCAGATTTTGATAATGGAACATAAAAAAGACACAAAAGAAATGGCTCTTGTTTTAATTAGTGAAAAAACAAAGAAAAGATACCAACTAAGATATTTCCCCCACAATCTCGAGGGAAGTTTAGAGTTATACGAATTAGACAAAGGTTTTATATATATTAGAATCGACAAAGATATAACATCAGTAGAATGGTAAAACCAAACAAGGCCTTAAAAAAAGAGATAAAAAAAGAAGTGAAAAACGAAGTAAAGAAAGAAAGCAAGATGCACATTTTCTGGACAAAGGTTCTTTCTTATTCTGTTGTTGTGATTCTTGGAATTGGAACTGTCTTTTATCATTTTGCAGAAAATTGGAATTGGTTAGATTCTTTATATTTTAGTGTGACTACATTAACAACAGTGGGTTATGGTGATTTAGTTCCAACAAATCCAGTAAGTAAATTCTTCACTATTATTTATATCTTGCTCGGAATTGGAATTATCTTTGGATTTATTGGGATTATCGCTAAGAAGTCTAGACAGAATTAAGTTAAACAGTAGTATTTCTCTATTACCTTTGCTTTGAGAGGGGAATAGATATTAGCTGCAATAAGCGGGCTGGCTCTTTAGAAGGCAAAGACAAAACTAGAGACCTTGATTTCTAAATCTCAACAATTCAGTAATAGTCATTCCCTTCATTTTCGCAAATAAAGAAGTATGGGAGTCCCAAACTGCAAGATCATATCTCGACTTTGCTTCTGGAAAATCTCGCAAGAACCAATCCAAATACTTCATTCCTTTGTAAGATAAAACTTTCCAAGCATTATGTCGAACTGCCTCTGCAGTTAAAATTAGATCAGTATAACCCATAGCCATTCTACAGAATCCACTCGCAGGAATTACATCGAAAGTTTTTGGGTCTAAACTATACTTGTCTCCTTCTCTCATCCAAGAAAATTTATCCACACCATCAGAATCTACAAAATGTCCTCTTTCCTTTGCCCATTCATAAACGAAGTCTGGATGAAATTGTGGCCATTCTTTCCTTAAATCCTCTTGCGTCTTATATCTTTGCTCCCCATATGCCCCCCGAATGGGCTTAATTTCCATTTTATAATTGTATTTGGGCCCTGTAGAATCAACCCATCCATCTTCTTCACTATCTTCCCTACCTATAAATTCTTCTTCCATTATTTTGGTTACTATTCCGCTTTCGGCACCCATCATTGTTTCTTCCCAAATATCTCCAATTGTTAATTTATCCCATGCACAACTATCTACTGTTTTGGGTGCCTCAATCACATTTTCTTGATGGATGATAACTTCATATCTATGTTGAGCACCATCTCGTGCAGGAAGCATACAAGGTGGTCTAACAAATAAACCATTTTCATCATAATGTCCCTCTTGAAATTCTTTATATTTTGTACTCTTTTTCAATCCTAGAATTCGAGCCAAACCTTCCAAACCACCATGAAAACGGGCATCATCCATTCTTGGATCAAAATAATCCCATGACTCATCAGAGTTATACTCTCTAAAACAAGAAGAATGAGTATTCTCTAAAAGTTGAATATATTCTTCTCTTGTTACACATGGATTAAGAAATAAAACCGCCGGCGCTACTAATTTATTATAAGGGACTCCCATACAAAAAAGAAATCAAGGTATCTTAAAAAAGGTTACTATTGTAGAAAAGTAATATGTTTTGTTTTTGCAGATTATATAACGCCCGCCCACTTACTCCTCCGAGTCTTCGGCCTCTCTAATATGTAATCCCACCTAAAAAATTTCAAAGAGACGCAAAGATTAAGGGCAAGGCAATCGTCGCGTCACAATTTACATCTATAAATTCTGCATCTGCTTTTAATTTCCCCCATGATTTTCCTTCTTCCAATGGTGCACCAGAAGAACCACCCCCCGCCGGGGTATCTGTTGTTATCTGAATCCCATAATTTGCCCCTGAAGAAAATTGTAAAGATTGCTGGATAAAGTTTTTTGGTGTGCCCCCCCCAATATAAATTACACCCTTACTCTTGCTTGTCCATGAAAAATCAATTATTTCTTTCATATCTGCAAATGCGTCTATTTTTATTTCCTTTCCAGAAACAAGACGCCCCCAAATCATTAATCCAATTCCAGAATCAGCTAAAGCCGGACAATATAACTGAATTTTTTTATCATAACAAGAACGAAGTATGCTATTACTATCTTCAGGTAAAAGTTCTCCGAGTTTATTTAATAATTCTTTGATGTTTTCTGTCTTTTTTATTTCATCCCAGTTTTTCTCAAAAAAATCTTCTAATTTTTCATAAACATTATTTTTCATAAGGACATTATAAATTCTATCATATCCTTTCTTGTTAAACTCTTCATCATTCCAACTATCGCAATGATAGTGTGCCTCCCCCAGTGCCTCAACTAAGTCGTGAGTTAAATTTGCCCCTGTGGTCACAAGAACATCGATTTTCTCTGAGTTTATCATATCCACTCTTATCTT
>CAZYXM010000022.1:0-341 GCA_964651205.1 Candidatus Woesearchaeota archaeon | reverse complement strand
TTCATTCCTGCGGGGACCATTGCACCTGCCAACCCCAAGAAAACCTTGCAATCTTTATCTGAAAACATTTTCTTTGCAATTACAGACGCCAATCCAATCTTTCTAGCCCCAAATCCAGCCTTAGACATCTGGTTTACTAAATCAGAAACTTTCATATCCTTCCTTATTTTTATTGATTCAATTTTGTCCATACTCAATTCTGTGTTTCTCCATTTAAAATGTTTATTATTTCTTTTCCTAATTCTATTGTTTCTAAAGCATTTCCTTTTGTAATATTAATCTCCACAAGATCTGCTCCAACAATGTTTGCATTTCTCTTTATTCTTTTTATTAATTCTAAT
>CAZYXM010000021.1:0-8931 GCA_964651205.1 Candidatus Woesearchaeota archaeon | reverse complement strand
GTAGGCTAATGGTAGACCCTCTCGTTTACACCGAGATGGCGGAGGTTCGATTCCTCCCAGGTCCATATACAAAGGTATATAAGTCCTCAATTTCTTAAAAAAATATCATAGGACTAATAATTCTACGATTAATTTAAAATCGACATAAGGTAAATCTTCTTGTAGATTTGAATTAGAATATAAATAACACGGAGGAAATATGGGAAGCTTTAACAACCAAGGAAACAACAGACCAAGAAGTGGCGGTAGTCGTGGCGGTAGTGGTGGTTTCAGAGGTAATTCTGGACCAAGAGAAATGCACAAAGCTGTTTGCAGTGAATGTAAAAAAGAATGCGAAGTGCCATTCAAGCCTACAGAAGGTAAACCAGTATACTGTAGAGATTGTTTTCAAAAACGAAATCCACGGTTCTAATAAATAAGGATACAAGTCCTTAAAAACATAATTTTTATTTTATTTTTATTAGTATGATTCTAATGTTATAAAGAAAGAGTAATAACATTTAAAAACACGCAAGAATTTTAATGAATACCAAAGATGGTAGAAGAAAAAGCACAGAATAAGGAGAAAGACACAATAGAACAGAACCTTTCTGAGAAATATATTCCAAAGAGCAAACTCGGTGACTTGCCTGTTTCTAATGAAATTGATGCAAAATTGAAAAAAGAAATGGACAAGACAAAGCAGGGCATAGAGAAGTTTAAGAAAGAGATAACTAAACAGTTCAAGTTTGTCGAAGGAATAGGGATTGTTCCAGCCCAAGCTTCTAAAAAAATAGAAGAAGAATATGAGGTTCCTGTGGAAGACTGTAAAAAAGGGTTGATACATATAGTCACAATAATCCCTGAAGAAAAATTTAAAGAAATCCAGAAAGTTCGACTTGAATGTATAAAAATTGCAAAAGAGATTAATGATAAGTTGTGGGTTCATGTTCTGACACCAGTCGATGTCTGGAACTTATGTCTTGATTCTAAATTCGATATTGTTGAAGCAATCGGGATGTCTTATCCTATTTTAGATTCAGGAATTTTCGGAGCATTAAGAGTAGCAAGCATACATCGAAGTTTAGTTTTAAGAAAATTTGAGAAATATATTACAACATATTGCATAGCAGGAAGTATGGTTACAGGTACAGCCAGCAAAACATCAGATGTTGATGTCGCAATAATTATCGACGATACAGATGTAAAAAGAATGCCTCGTCTTGAATTAAGAGAAAAATTGCGTTCAATAATCCACCAATATATACAAGATGCAACAGCAATGGCGGGTGTTAAAAATATTTTGAATGTTCAGGTTTGGCTCTTGACAGAATTTTGGGATGGAGTAAAAGACGCCCACCCTGTTTTTTTTACATTCTTGAGAGATGGGGTTCCATTGTATGATCGGGGAACTTTCTTACCTTGGAAATCTTTATTGCGAATGGGAAAAATCAAGCCAAGTCCAGAAGCAATTGATATGTTCATGTCAGCGGGAGATAGATTAAAAGATAATGTGGATAGAAGATTGCTAGACATTGCTCTTATTGATCTCTATGGGGGCGTGTTGACACCAACTCAAGGATTATTAATGCTATTCGGAATTTCAGTTCCAACACCAAAGGAGACTGTAAAAAAAGTTAGAGAAGTTTTGCAAGATAAAGAAAAATTACTAGAAAAAAAATATGTTGACATTCTTGATAGAGTCATCAGTTTCTATAAGGGTTATGAACATCAAAAAGTCAAATCAATTTCTGGGACAGATTTAGATAAGATGGCGAAAGACGCATTCGATTATATTGCAAGATTAAAAGAACTAAGGCAACAGATTGAAAAGAGAGTTCAAGAAAATACAATTGAACAAGTTTACAAGGATGTTTTCGGAATGTTAGAGGGGATGATGAAAAAGAAATCAGAATCTGCAATGATAAAAGAATTTGAAGAAAAGCTTGTTAAAGAAGGTAGACTTCCGCATAGATTTATTGAATACTTAAGATTTATTGCAAAAGTAAAGAAAGACTTGCACGAGGATAAAGAAAAAGCAAAAAAGACAAAGAAGAAAGACAAGATGACTGGCAAGGAATTTTTAGAAGTAGAAAAGGCAAGAAAATTTGCATCAGAAATTATAAATACTCTCATGGAATATAATCAAAGATGTGACTTCTTATCAATGGACAGAACAAGGTTTATTATAGACGGAAAAAGAAAAGCAGAAGTTTTCTTTTTAGAAGATGTTTTTGTTATAGAGCAAAACAATGTCTTTATTGTTAAGAATAAAAAGTTAGAGAAGGCAAGCATCGAAGAACTTAATAAACAACTCGCAGAAAAAAGAGGGAAGAGTTCAAAGATAGATTCTAAGGCAATGGAAGCTCTAAAGAAAGAGTTTGGGGATTTTAATCTTAGCTATTAGCGACATAAATCCTTTTAAACTTGTAGAAATTCTTTAAGTTATGTTAGGTAAAAAAGTTTCACAAGGACAGATAGATTCTTTTCGAAGAGATAAGAAGAGGGGAGTTATAGATTTTCGTAAGAAAAGAATTATCCTTCCTAAAGAATTTTATAATCCCTCTGGGCCCCATAGTTTACACTGGAGAGAACTTGCAGAAGTCCAAAAAAGAACTCATGTAAACGGGCTAATGTATGCAACTTATCTTGGGGGTTTTAATGGTTTGTTGAACAGTCTTTTGAAAGAATTGGCGGGGCAGGGTCTGATGTCTGAAGGTTCCCCTTGTAGGGGCGATTATTATTTAGTTAATTGTGGAGGGGGAATTATTGTTGATATTCCCGGTGATAAACCAGGACCTTGGGGAACCCAATATCACGAGGTTACATATTATCCAAGAGTTAGAGAAGATGCAGAAGAGTATGTTAAACATTTTTGTTCTGAGGCCCTTTACCCTGTTTATGTTGCACAGATTCTTTCTGCCCCAAGCAGGGAATGGGATCTCTCGAGAGAAAAAGATATAGCTGTATCATGACTCAAACCCTTAACACTAAGCTTTAAAAACCAAATTTATTAAGATAAATTATGAAAGGTATAGTTATACAATTTAGAAGAGGAAGAAGACACATCCACGAAAGGCATTTCTTAATTGAGATTCCGAATTGTGACACTAAGGCAAAAGCAGAAAAGTTTATCGGCTCGATAGTTATCTGGAAATCTCCAGGTAAAACCCCAAAAGAAATAAAGGGCATTGTATCTGCAGCACACGGAAACAATGGTGTGATAAGGGCTAGATTTGAAATAGGATTACCAGGGCAAGCAATCGGGACAGAATGTGAAATTTCAGAAGTAAAAGAAAAAAAGAAAAAGGAGAAAGAATAACATGGGCCTAAGAAAAGCATCTGCATATTCTCACAAGAGGGTTGTCCCGTACACTAGAAAGGCTAAGAAGAGGCAAAAGTCTTATGTAAAAACAGTTCCAACTTCAAAAGTTACAAAATTCAGAATGGGTGATTTGGTGGGATATAAAAACGGAAAATATAAGACACTTCTTATTGTTCATGCAAAAGAAAGAGTTCAAATAAGGGATAATGCAATTGAAGCTGCAAGACAGTTTCTAAATAGATTTTTAACAGAAAAAGTTGGAAAAGATTTTTATTTTGAAATGAAACCATACCCACACCACATGCTTAGAGAAAACCGTATGTTGACTGGGGCGGGTGCAGATAGAATGCAGACTGGAATGTCTTTATCATTTGGAAAAACAATGGGACGGTCTGCTTTGGTAAAAGCAGGACAAGAAGTCCTTAGAATTGGCATCACAACTCCGAAAGCAGAAATAACTGCAAGGAAATTAATAGCTTCTGTAAAACCAAAATTACCTTGCAAAATTTTTGTGGAAACAATAAAAAAATAAAAATAAATTATCTGATTTTATAGACAACAGTTAAAGTTCCTGTGATCTGTCTTTCTCCTGGAACAATGTTTGTTGTTTGGGATTTTACTTCTTCAGCAGCATCCATACTCAAAACTTCTCCACCCACCCTTGCTTCATAAGCAACCCAAGGCTGATAATAGAAATCTTGTGTTTGAATAGAGACTAATTTTCCAAGTGTTTTATCTAACCCAGTTACAATTGCTTCTGCTTTTAATTTAGCATCTTCTCCAGCAAGTTTTAATGCTTCTGCCTTGTATTGATTTTCAAGTTCTTGGCTCAACTCAAAGTTTATGTAACTTAGTGAAGCATTTGCATCAACACCAGCGTCGATTACATCTCCGATTTGTTCTGCATTATCAGATGAAAGTTCTACTTTAATATAGTGAACTGCTTTATACCCTAGAGATTTTTGTCTTCCACTATTCCAATCAAAGTCTTCATAGATATTGTAATTGATTGTTTTAACATCATCTCTTGAAAAACCTTTTTTAACTAAGGAAGTTAGCAATGCATCAAAAACTTCGCTGTTTTTGTCTTTTGCTTCTTTTGTTGTCTCGCCTGTTGTTTCTATATTAAAGTTAACAGTAACTAAATCTGGTGTAACCTCTAGTTCAGAATTACCAGTTACAGTTATGGTGTCTTTTCCTGATGCGGGAGATATTGAATATAATAACATGATTCCCAGCAAGGCTAAGATAATAACAGTTCCAGAAATTATCCCTGTGATTTTCACGGATTTTTCCATATTATTTTTTTTGTGCCCTCCTTTCATTAATTGTAGTTAATACAAAAAATAAAACCAACCCCGCCCACGCCCCTACCAAAAACCATTGCCATCCAGCCAACCCCACAATCCCAGCAACTGGTGCTGTTTCAGTTGCGACTTGTGCTACAGTTGCTGATTTTTCAGCCAACATTGGCGTTTGTAAAAAAGTATCTTCTGCAACTCTCCTTACTTGATTTGTAAAAATTCCAGAAGAATAGGCTTTGATTCCTAATGCAAGCAAACCAGTTCCAACAACTGAAATCAAAAATGTTCCAATATTTGTTAATTTTTTTGGAGAGATGATTATTTTCTTATTTGAAACAGTGTAAGAAGGCATTTTCTTCCCACGACTTGACCACCAATGAGAAGTTTGCTGAATTAAACCTGCTTTTGCTAATTTTTTAACATTGTAGTCCACAGTATTTAGGGGAATTTTTAATTCTCTTGCAATGTCTGTTTCTGTTGCTTCTTTTTCTGAAAGCATCTCAAGAATTTTTTTACAAGTTTTGTTTCCAAGTGCTTCTGCAATTAAACCAGTTCGTTCGTCGTTAAAATTAAACATCAGGTATTTGGTTGCCATGCGAGAATAAGAAAAAACTAGTTTATAAAACACACGAAGACTTCAATTTTGTTTGGAGGCTGGAATTATAAATGTCTAAAAGAATTAATTAAACTAGCTCTAAGCCCAAATGGAACCTCTGAACCGTCTACGGGTTTGAAATCATTTCTTGGGTTCACGAGATAAGTCTCTCTTGGTGTGTCTACAGAAACAGTATCTGAAGAAGAATGATAAGCTGCGCTATATTGGACTCGCTCTTGCTGGTGTGCATCATAATAACTTCCAGTTGTTGTCATTTTATAAAATCAAAAGATTTAGTATTTACTCGGCGGAATCTTGGTTTAAAAAGGTTTGTGTTTGTCAATAGCGAATCTTTTTAAATCATTAAGATGAAGTATTATTGCGCCCACTTCGCATAGTGGTATTGCACAAGCCTGGAAAGCTTGGCCCTTCGGGGCTCCCAGGTTCGATTCCTGGAGTGGGCGTCTGTCATTTTTTAGTAATTACATAGTCGAAAGACTACTGCTAAATTACATATTATTAAAAAACAACTACCCTCCAATAAACATAATGCTCGAAGATAGACAAGAATATTATAAATCACTATATGAATATTCCAAGAAAGACGACTTAAAACCCACTCTTAATCTATTAATTAAGCAATATAAAAAGACACTGAGAGGGGTGTCTACAAAAAAGAATAAAAAATAATTTTGTGGTCACCTAAAAATTAAAAAAGACCAGCTCATCACAAAAAATTCTCAATTCTCGAAGCTAAACCCTACGCACCAATGAACTCCGGTTGGGGTGTGGATTAAAACCAAATGGTTTGCGTTGTTTGCTTTTATATTTCGATTACAACAATCATTAAAAAGTATGAATTTTTCTTTAATAGATGATATTACCTAAAGATCGTATAAAAGATTTAGCAACATTTTCTTGTGAATTGGGAATAAAATTTTCTAAAGAAAGCGAGGGGGTTTATCTTGCTCGTGCTGTTTCAAGTGTTCTGGCATCTGAACGGCCAAGATTGGAAGTAATATTTGGAGAGATTATTGATGTTGTTCGAGAAGCTCGTATGGAACCTTTATTACCTGTTGAACTTGATGAAGATATTGACCCTAATAGTATAAATCCCAACAATCATCATCAGTTAATTCGCTCAAAAATGGTAATGCCATTAACTTATGCTACAAGTGATGGGAGAGGTTGGGAAATGGGGTTTTCATATGGTAGAAAATTGCTTGTTCCGATTGTTATGCCTGATCAAAAGATTAATACACCAACATTAAGATTGCCCTTTCAAATACCTGTTATTTATTCTGGCCCAGCAGGATTAACAAATTTAATTGGAGAATTAAAAAAATATGAAATCGGATTTGGTAATGTGATGGGAAGACCAACAGTTCTGGGTTTTCAAAGAGGATCTTTTGTTGATATTAGAGCTTTAGCAAAAGACTATGTTGAAGTTCTTCCAACAACATTTTGAATTATTATTTTTTACATCTCAGTTTAGCAACTTTTCAGCACGTCTCTTTGCCAATAAATTTTAATTTTCAGTAGTCTTTTTGTTCCTAAACAAGAGATAATCTTTTATTAGCTCCCGCACTACTAACAGTCGGGCCATTCCTAAGCAGGTTTTCTTCTTCCTACAGCATATGTATAATCTCTTCTTCTGTCTATGGTGTGGGGATAGTGGACTGTTACTCTTGGTTGAAAAGGGTCGTCTGTTACAACTGAAATTTTTCCTTCATCAATGCCATTAAAGATGAATCTAGCCCCCACAGTGCATTCTGTTATGCTCGGAATATCATCTGAATTATAGTTGATTGTCCTGGATGGGTCTCTGGTTCTTTTGACATTGGGGGGGTTACTTCTGGTTTTTCTTCTCCTCGGTTTTCTTGGCGAGTTGGTTGCCTCTTCAATAAAGTCAGTATAAACCTCCTCAGGCACATATAATCTTTGGGATTCTTCTCCTTCATGAAATTCATAACGACCTTTCTGTATCCGGCTATATAATCTCTGATAGAGTCTATTAACTAATCTGAAATATTTTTTAGTTCCAGGTTTTGTTGTTTGAACAGCAACATCCTTCACAGCATCAATAACAAGATAATAATTTTTCCCTTTTATTGTAACCATGCCTTGACAAGCATATCGCTCCATACTTTCTCTTATATTCCTCTCTGATTCAGGGGGAACTCGCACATGCTTTGTTAGGTCTTTTTCAAAGCGGAGATTATCTCTATCTACAATGCTAGAAATTTTTTGGGGGGATACATCAAATTGTCTTGCAAGTTCAACCTTTGTTATCCACCCATAAATAGCAGACCTATGATTTAATGCTAATTGGATTGCAAGTTCCTGGCTTATCCTATTGGGCTTCCCTTTTTTTGTAACTGGAAGATGTTTGTGAAGAATCCTTGCATTAATTGTGGTACTTTTCATTCCAATTAATCTAGCTACAAAGGGCACTGAAAAGTCTTCTTGTCTTTTGAGTGTTTCCATAACTTTTTCAAGAGATAGCATAGGGTAATAAAATGCGTATAGAATTTAAATGTTTATCTATGCTTTGAGATATAAAGAATGATAAAAAACTTCCAGATTTTTCTTGAGGGTATATGGGGAAAGTATGCCCTAGGTAATTTTTTAAACTAATTCTTCTTTTATTTTGGGAGGATCAAATGAAAATAGTAAGAGTAACAAAAAAAGATGTCCCAAAGGTGTTAGAATTCTCAAAAGAATTTATAGTGGAATATCGAAAGGCTAGGAAAATGAAGACAAAGGTTTCTGTTGAAACTGCTCTAAGATATAAGAAAGAATATTTTGAAAAGACGCTAGAATCTAAGAATGGCACAATTTTCTTAGCAGAAAAAGGAAAAAATAGAATAGGATATATCTTTGTAATTCTTTTTGTGCCTGGAATGGAAAATGCCAAGAGGTATTCCCCAGGGTATATTAGTGATTTACATATCAATAAAAATTATCGGGGGAGGGGGTATGGAACTAAGCTAGTGAAAGAAGCTGAAAGATGGTTGAGAAAACAAGGGAAAAAAGATCTTGCACTTGATGTTTCTATCTCTAATAAAGGTGCCATTAGATTATATAAAAGGATGAAGTTTGAAGAAAAATCTATTAGGTTTGAAAAGAAACTCTAAAAATTCCTATATCTTTCTGGGGGCCATTCCTAATCTTTCAAGTGGAACTTTTCTGTCCCTAATAAAATTAAATAAAATTGGAACAACTTCGTCTCCAGTATAAAATTCCCTATCAAGATTCATAGGGATTCCTCTTTTTGATTTCTGAAAATATAGTTTTGG
Organism: Candidatus Woesearchaeota archaeon; assembly: GCA_964651205.1. Classification (GTDB taxonomy): domain Archaea; phylum Nanobdellota; class Nanobdellia; order Pacearchaeales; family GW2011-AR1; genus CAZYXM01. The sequence goes on along the minus strand of CAZYXM010000021.1, from coordinate 429 downwards.
AAATGCAAAGGTGTTTCCATTCTCCTCAAAGAATTTTTTTAAGGCAGAGCATCTTCCTAAATATTTAATATCTAGCACTGGTTTTGAGCCTATTCCATAAGCAGGAAGAGAAAGCTTTGATGCTGCCTGTTGTGAAAGAAAAAAATAAGGATTTTCACCACAAGGGACTAGTATTGGTGTTCCTTCTCGAATAAGTTCTCCTCTGATAATCACTTGAGAATCTCTTTGGAAAGAATCAAGCCCTCGACCCATCAATCTAACATCTCAATCTTGATAGAAACAGTTCTAGGAATTGAGAGCCTCATAATATTATGTAGTATCTTGTCATTGCTCGGCAAGTCTATCACCCTTTTATGAATCCTCATTTCAAAATTATCAAATGTCGCAGTTCCGTCGCCACATGGGGATTTTCTAGTTGTAACTTTTATT
>CAZYXM010000020.1:0-9091 GCA_964651205.1 Candidatus Woesearchaeota archaeon | reverse complement strand
CTGCTCTTAGAGCTTCCCTAATTGTATAATTAATTGGATTCTTCAAACCATCGGTTTCTGGGACAACACCGAGAATTTCCTTGTAAACAGGTTTATCATAATTCGGAGGCAACCTCCTGTTTTTCATTGACCAATCAATCTGACTTTTTATATAACCTTGTTTTAGTGGGCGATAATTTTTCTTATTCCATTCTTCAATCTTTGTTTCAATAAAATCTTGTGGAAGTTCTAAAGAAGTAAAAAAACTAAGCAACACCCCCAAGGCCCGCTTCCGCCCGTCTTTTTTCATTCCTTTCATTAATTCCTGAATAATTTGTGGAAACATTTCCTCTTTTATTGTCAAACCCTTCACATCAATACTTTTCCCTGTAAACTTCTTCGTCTTTTCTTGTTTTTTTGCCCAGTCTAGTGAACTCATTAACAATTCTTTAGCCTCACCTTTTTCTGAATCGGGCATAAAATTTCTAACCTTAATTTTCAACGGGTCAGCATCAGAAGGATTAAATTTACTAATTTCATCTTTATCAATAACCGCAGACACAAGACAAGTTTTCTCATGTAATGAATACGGCGCCCGAAACAAATGCCTTGAAGCAACAAGGATAATATCAACAGAGTCAATCAAACCTTCTGTAGTAGCTTTTTTCTCAAATTTTTCAGGAAACTTTCCAGAGTTTTCATTATTAGATTGCGCAATAAAAACTTCTTTCTCTAAAACCTTGTCCATGTCAAAATTACAAACATTACATCTTATGATTTTTCTCACATTTTTCATAGATTCCATTTCAGTTTTACAATTTCTGCACTTATATTTTGAAACTTTTTTTATTAATGCCTCTTCACCTGTCGGAGTATAAATTGTTTTATACTGTTGCATCTCTGGACTTGAAATCCTTGCAATTTCTTCTACAAGTTTATCATGAATCATTTCATCTACATAACCTGCAACAGCTCTAGCCCAATCGGGGAAATGATCTGAAGTTTTTTCTTCTCCAACAAAATCTGGAAATGCTTTCCAAGGCACAATCAAATGAAAACCCTTACTTCCTGAAAATTTAATCCCAATATTCTTCACCCCATGATATTCTAATGCCTGAACAATAAGTTTCGCAGCAAGCTTACTATAATCAAGATACTTAGAATCAATATCAATCAAAAAGTCCCATCCAATTCTTTCAGTATTATATTCTTCAACAGACATATCTGTGTTTATCTTTAAAGGGTCTTGCCATAATTCTTCAGAACAATGAAAACTAGTCGTGCCTTTCTTGGCTAATGCTGGAATATCTGTGGGATAGTCTAGTTTATCTGGCCTTTTACCAAAAAACTCTTGATTAAAATTAGGAACTGTCTCCCTATTCTTGCAAAAATCAAAAATTGCATCTTGGACTTCTTTCCTAGAGTAATAACCTGGGGCCACAGTCTGAACTCTTCTAAGCCTTTTAGGGCTCTTTTTACCTTTAAATTCTTGTTTCTCTCCTCTTTCTTCTACCATTAAACACAGAAGCAGAAAGTCTTAATAAATTATATGGTAGTCAATTGCAACAATGTTTAAATAGCTATCTTGGACTTTTCAATTATGATAAAGCTAGAAAAGCCAAAACTCTTGGTCGATGCTATTGCTTTAATTTCAGAGCTAGTAACAGAGGTGAGAATTAAGCTTCTTGAAGATGGCATGTCAATTGTAGCTGTAGATCCTGCAAATGTGGCAATGATTTTATTCAAAATTCCAAAAGAGTCTTTTTCACAATATGAACCTGCAACAACCTTGTGGGGTGTGAATATGGAAGACTTGAAAAAAATATTAAAAAGAGCAGCCACCACTTCAACACTAATATTAGAACAAGAAGACAACCAACTAAAAATCACAATCTTAGACAGAATAAAAAGAGAATTTGTTTTGTCTTTAATAGACGTTGAAACAGAAGACAAGGACGAGCCCTCTTTGGATTTCTCAGCAACAGTAGAACTTTCCTCTATAGATTTTAAAGAAGCAATTGAAGACTGCGCAGTTGTAGCAGATTCCTGCACCTTGTCAGTTGGAGAAGGTTTTTTTGTTGTTGAAGGTTCTGGTTCTTTAAATTCAGCAAGAGCCCAGTTTTCTACAGATGAAGCACAAATCTCCGGTCTCGCCCGTTCAAAATTTTCATTAGAGTATTTAATGAAGTTTATCAAGGCAGGCAAGTTTTCAGAAAAAGTCAAATTAAGATTTTCAGAAGAATACCCCCTAAGACTGGATTTCGCAGGGGAGAGAATGGGGATGGGTTTTATTTTGGCTCCACGTGTTGAGAATGATTAGATTTCTTATCTTTTCCAAATAAATCTTTTTCATTTCTTCAGTAATACTAAGTAATATAAAATAAGACTGGGTAATATTTATAAACCTCTTAATCTTCAGGAAAACATGTCAAAAGAGAGAATCTCTGCCACAGTAGACAAAGCCACCTTAGCCCTCATTAAAAGAATTCTAGATAACGGCAACTTTAGAAATAAGTCGCATGTAATTGAGGCTGCAATTGAACTTTTAGAAAAGGAGACAAAAAATGGAAAATAAAAAAGCACAAGTAACACTATTCATAATAGTTGGAATTGTAATAGTGGCCGGCATAATCTTGTTATTCTTGCTTCCTGGAAACCTTAGCATAATAAAAAACCCCACCCAAAACCCCCAGGCCTATATAGAAGATTGTATTCTTGAATCATTAAAACAGCAAGAACAAACAATTTTAGAATCAAATGCCCTCACAGAAAAAAACCTTACAAATTACTTTCTCTATGCAGGAGAAAAAGTGCCATATCTCTGCACAGTTTCTGAATATTATTCAGCCTGCATGCCACAACAACCTCTGTTAAATGAAAAAATCAGGAAAACAATGGAAAACAAATTATCAAGAGATACAGAATCTTGTTTTTTAAAATTAAAAGAAGAATTTCAAGCGAGAGGTTATGATGTTAACCTGGGTTCATTAAAATTAAATCTCTCTTTTTTAGACAACCAAATTAAGACAGAAATAGAAAAGAGATTCTCTGCACAAAAACAAGAAACTTCAATACAATTAAAAGACTTCCCAATAGAATTTAACACACCATTACCAAATCTTCTAAAATTAGAACAGACCATCACGAATTATGAAACAACATACTGTGAATTTGATTCCCTCGCATGGATGGAAACATTCTCAGATATAAAAATAAGAATTTTCGAATCAGGTGACCAGACAAAAGTTTATACCTTAGAAGACAGGATAACAAAAAAATCAATTAAATTCGCAATTAAAACTTGCGTCTTGCCCGCAGGAATATGATGAATAAAAAATTGACAGCATTATTAGAAATAAAACTTTTAGTTCTTTCATTATTTGCATTTTCATTCTTAGTATATTCAACCACCCCAGTAATTGCCTTGCCATTTGTGCAAAGCGGGTGTTGCTTAGAAACAAAAACAGGCTCAACTTGCCAAGAAATGAATTTACTCGATGCGCCATCATGTAAATCAGACCCAGTTGGTACATCATGTGCAGAAGTTAAAGATTGCCAGCAAGGTTGTTGCTATACTCCAAATTCTGGAACCTGTGCTCTAAATTCGCAAAAAAAACAATGCGAATTAAATGGGGGAACTTGGGCATCAGATGAAACCTGCAATATTCAAGAATGTCAACTCGGCTGTTGTGTTGTCGGTGACCAGGCAATTTTGTCAACAACAAGAGAATGTTCATTATTCTCAAAACAATACAATGTTGAAAAAGATTTCACATCTTTAGACTCAACAGGAACCTGCGATTCATATATAAAACTCGCAACACTAGGGGCCTGCCTAAAAAAAGCAGAAGACTATTCAGGTTTAAACGATTGTAAATATACAACAAAAGGAGCTTGTTCTGGAGAATTTTTCCCAAATAATAAATGTACTGATAAAGAACTAAACACCACCTGTGAAAAAACAAAATCAACAACTTGTCAGGGCAATGAAGTTTACACTTTAGATTCTTGTGGAAACAGAGACGAGAAAAAACAATCCTGCGATTATGCAGCAGGAACAATCTGTACACAAAAATCAGAAACAGAAGCTTATTGCAAGCAAATGAATTGCGGAGACAAAAAACACGGAGAGTCGTGGTGTGTTTCAGATTATAATACAGGAGCAGTCGCAGTCGCACCTGTCGGCGCGAGAAATTTTGTAGCAACTTGCATAGAAGGTGAAATCTCAATAACAGGTTGTGCAGATTTTAATCAAGAAATTTGTATCTCAAATGAAGAAAACACAGAAGCAGCTTGCGTAATGAATGACTGGCGTTCATGTATCCAAGCAAATGAAAAAGAATCTTATCAATTAGTAGAAAAAGAATGCTCAAAAAATCCCCAATGTATTATGTTTCTCGACATTCCTGGAAATGAAAAATACGAAGGCCTTCCTGGATTTGACAAAACTAAACCAAATGAAAAACAAGGCTCTTCAGGAAACATAGGGAAAGCAGCAAATCCAATTATCCCCTGGTGTGTTCCAAAATATACTCCAGGTTTTCAGTTCTGGAATTCAGTCAATATTTTTTCAGATGTCCCTTCCCAGCAACAGGATACACAAGGACAACCAAGCACCCAAGATTACGGAGGTAGTAAAGAAGAATCAAATGCAATTTGTTCACTTGGAAGTTTTACTTGTGTCTCTCATAAAGTCATGGATAATCCTGGAAGAAATACAGGTATCGTAAATATCGCAAGAGAGGGCGGGGATACAACTGGGATTAATAGTCTAGACCCAGCAGGAGCTTCAGACAAAGCAAACTGGGAAGACAAAGCAAACTGGGAATGCAATTGGCAAGCAGAAAACTCCCAAGCAAAAGAAACAGTCCCCCTACTAGTCGAAGGTTTAGTTGAAAGATGCCGTTCTCTAGGTTCATGCGGAAGTTATGTAAATATAGCAGGTGAAAAAGGAGAATATCCAGGTTATCAAATCACAAGAACAAAAATAGATGCCAATGGAAAGAAAAAAGAAAATTATACTCTTGAAGGTTATGAAATCTCAGAAGAATACCTCAGTGCTTTAGCAGGCAAACCAGGATTAAAACCACAAGGCACAATTAAGACTCTTAATGATTTAATTTCTTTATTTATTTTGCCCTTGACTGGAAGAGCAACAACAAACTCAACAGCAATGCAAGCAGAGAAGAAAACAGGCCAAGAAAAAGCAAAAGGAGAATTAATCCAACAACGAACAATGGGTACAATACAATTAACCCCACAGTTAGCTTCTTTATGGACCGGTGCAACAGGTTCAGCAGCAACCCATTCAAGTTCTTTGCCAGTGTTAACTCACACTCCACTCACCGCCGGTTCTCCAACAACCGTTAGTGGGTTACCTGCTACAGCAGGTGCTAGTAAAACACTTTATTTTACAGAATCTGGTGGGAATTATTATACTTATTCAAACGGAGGAACATATAGTTGGGTTGGAGAAACTCCTGGGAGAACCGCGAATTATTGGGTTCCTGATAATACTGTAAATGTTGCAAATTCTCCTACTACTGGCGGTTTAGAGAATGGAGCCTCTCAATCTTATTCAACCCAACCCGCCCCCCAGACAGGTGGAGGAAGCCCCTCTGGCGGAGAAACACCAACAGAAAGTGGGAGTGGGGGTTACGGGGCAATGGGGGCAGCAATTGCTGGAGCAGTTGCAGGATATTTTGTAGGAAAGATGATTGCAAAAAGAAATGGATACACACCAGGACAAACGCAAGCGTTTGTCGGAGCAATGACCTCTGCAGGCTCAGCAGTTGGGATGATAGCATACTATGCATTAACAGCAGCATCAGCAGGCCCACTCGCAATTATTGTAATTATATTACTCTTAATTTATTCATTCTATCAATTATTATTCACAGGAGAAGACCACGAATACTATATCATGGAATTTACCTGCGAAGCATGGGAACCACCACTTCAAGGCGACTGTAATCTTTGTAATGAAGATGTCAGACCATGTTCAGAAAACCGGTGTAAATCAATTGGAAACAATTGCCAGTATTTTGTAGATAACGGAGAACCAGGTTATTGCGCATCAACATCAGACATATGGCAAGCAACAATAAAACCATGGCAAGAAATTCTATCTGGAAATAATCAATATTCTTCAACACAAGATAATGGATTTAAGATACAAGGAAAAACAGAAACAAAAATAGCAGCATGGACATCATTGACATTTGGGATTATAACAGACAAACAGGCAACATGCAAAATAGATAGCGAACACACAAAAACCTATAATGACATGACTTACACAATGATCTCTTCAATAGACAACAAAACAGGAAAAGCAGATGGAACACACCATCAAGTAACATTAAGCCAACATATAAATGAAAACAAAACCTCAACAACAGATTTAGCAATGAAAGAAGGAAAAAATGAATATTTCATAAGATGTAAAAATTTCGCAGGTCAAATAAATGAAGCAGAATTTGTAGTCCAATTAGAAGTGAAAGAAGGACCAGATTTAATGCCTCCAACAATAAAAAGATTTTCACCAACTGAAAATTCATATTTAGCAAAAGATACAAACTCTACACAACTGACTCTCTTTTTAGACGAGCCTGCAGAATGTTCTTATTCAAAAGAATACGACGAGGTTTATTATGGAAAAATGAATAACACTCTGGCTTGTTCACCCATAGCTACATTTGGAGAATGGACTTGCTACACAGAGCTAACAGATCTAACAGCAGGGGAAAATAAATTTTTCTTTAAATGCAAAGACCAACCAGAATTACAAGAAACAGATTTAATAAAAAGAAATACAGATAAACACAGTACAGAATATGAAATCAGCGTCTGTAAACAAGGGTTGCAAATAGAGATTATTAGTCCAACAACTAGTATTGTAGAAGCAACACAAAATAAAATTCTTGGATTATCAATCCAAACAACAGGCTGTATAAATAATGGCGAAGCAACCTGTTCTTATAGTTTCACAAATTCAACAAACAAAATCCAGTTTTTAGATACAGGAAAAAGAATCCATAAACAATCTTTTAATCAGTTGCAACAATGGAATTACACAGTCTATTTAGATTGCATAGATAATGCAGGAAATAAGGCAGAGTCTTCTGTAAACTTTGTATACAATATCGACGAGACACCACCAGTTATCACAAGAATATTCAAAGATTCTGGGAAACTAACAGTAAAAACAAATGAAAATGCCGAATGTATTTCTACAACAAACTCAACAGATTTTTGTGATTTTGATTTTTTAACATCAACACCAAATGCTCTGGGCACAGAACACTCATTAAATTATCAAAAAGGAGAAAAATACTATATCAAATGCAGAGACAGCAAAAATAACAAAGCACTTGGCTGTTCTGCAATTGTGTCAATTATCGAATAAAACACAGCAGTATTTATAAAGTAAAAATGGCTAAAATAAACATGCAGAAAGGGAAGAGAGGGCAGATAACCATATTCATAATTCTAGCGATTCTTATAGTTGCAAGTCTATTAATTTACTTTTTATGGATTCAACCGGCAATGACAAACCAAACAGGAAAATTAAAATTAGATAATTGTATTTCAGATGCATTAGAAACAGAAATCCCAGACTTAGCAGAAAATGCTGGGTTATTAAATCCAAAATTCACATACCAATACATGGGACAAAACATTACCTATGTTTGTTACACAGACGAATACTACCAACCTTGCATAGTCCAAGAACCTTTTTTATTAAACACATTTGAAACATCACTAGAAAAATCAATGAGGCAAAGAGTTCAGGCATGTTACGACGGGGCTATAGAACAATTAAGAGCAGAAGGATATGAAGTCAAATCAGGAGAAATAAAAACACAAGTGTTAATCCAACCAACTCTTGTCGAGGTAAATATAGAAGCACCAACAACAATTACAAAAGAAAGTTCACAGCAATTTAGGCAAATAAAAGTCACGCAAAATTCACAGCTCTATGAAATTTTAATGATAGCTACTTCACTTCTACAATATGAAACAGCTTATGGAGACACAGATACGACTTCTTCAATGTTTTTCTATCCAGATATTATCATAGATAAAATGAAAAGAAGTGATGGAACAACAGTCTACACAGTAGAGTCAAAAACAGAAGAAATTAAATTCAAGTTTGCGTCGAGAAGTTATGCTTGGCCAGCAGGATACGGAATATGAAAAAATTATTTTTAATCAGCTTTTTGTTTCTGTTAAGTTTTAGTTTTGTCCTAGCTGTTTCATCAGTTTCAACACCCACTGTCTGTTGCGAAAAAACAATCTCAGGAGGCTCATGCATAAATACAGAACAAGCCCAATGTGATGCATCTTTTAAGAGTTCTCCAACATCTTGCGAAACAACATCCTATTGCAAACTCGGAACTTGTTATGATTCAAAAGAAGGAATTTGTATGGAAAATACTCCAATGAAAACCTGTCAAGAAAAAAATGGAACCTGGTCAGAAAAATCAATACAAGAATTAGCACAATGTCAGTTAGGTTGCTGTATTATTTCAGACCAAGCAGCATTTGTCCCTTTAGTAAGATGTAAAAGATTATCAACTTTTTATGGTGTAAATATCGACTACAGAAATTCAATAACATCAGAAGTAGAATGTATACAAACAGCACAAGGAAAAGACGAGGGTGCTTGCGTTTACGCTAAAGATGGCGTTTTCACATGCGAGTTCACATCAAGAGAAAATTGCGGTGGTGAAGAAGGTTCTCTAAATCTTGCTTTTGACCCATTTAATGCAACAGGAAAAATGTTTTATAAAGACATCTTATGTTCTGCAGAAGAACTTGCAACAGATTGTGCTAGGCAGAAGGAGACAAAATGTTACCAAGGAAAAGTTTATTGGTATGATGAATGTGGAAACAGGGAAAATGTTTATTCTTCAGATAGGGAAGTTTCATGGAATGATGGACGGGTGGCTAGCCCAGACGAGATTTGTGCTCCTACTTCAGGAAGCAAAGATTGTGGAAATTGTGATTATTTACTTGGAACAAGATGTGCAGAATGGGATGGTTTTTTAGGGATAGGAAAACCAAAGTTTGGAGATTATTTTTGTAAAAGAACAGAATGCAAAGACAG
>CAZYXM010000019.1:0-9208 GCA_964651205.1 Candidatus Woesearchaeota archaeon | reverse complement strand
TTTTCAATTTTCATTCTTTCTTTTGGGCCTGCTGGTAAGCTTTTCCAAGGTAAGAGATCTATTACATTCTTAGTATCAAAAGCCCCACCAGGAATATCCAAGCCTAAAAGCTTAATATCCTCAGGACGAGTATAGGGTGTTCCAGGAATCTGGCTCATCCTAACAGAATATTCATACCTGGTTTTATTATAATACTCGCATATTTCTCTAGACAAGGCTGAATTAGAATTATAAACACATAATGCGTTTTTATTTGTAGGAATATCTGAGTCTACATATTCTTGAGAATCCCCATTGCCAAGAAAAAAACCAAGAAAAGAATTTCCTGTTATTGTATAAATTGCATTTAAGGTAGCTAACAGAATAGCGACTAAGAAGAGGAAAAGAATGATTTTTTTAATCTCCTTTTGCATGAGATATCTAGTAAAAAAATCTTTATAAACTTTTATTCCTTCCTATCCAGAGATGTTAACACAAATAAAATCAACACTAAGGAAAACAGCAAACCCAGAAAAAGCCAAAACTCTTCAGAGATTTTTTAAAACAGGAGTTGGAGAGTATGGAGAAGGAGACATTTTTTTAGGTGTAACTGTGCCTCAGACAAGAGAAATTGTAAAAGAATTCTGGAGAGAGACACCACTTGCTGAAGTCCAAGAGTTATTAAATTCTGGAATTCACGAGGAGAGATTAACAGGTTTGCTTATCTTAGTTGCAAAATATCAAAAATCAGATGAAGAACATAGAAAATTGATTTATAATTTTTATTTGCAAAACACAAGAAATGTGAATAACTGGGATTTAGTTGATTTGACTGCTCCAAATATTGTTGGGAATTTTTTATTAGATAAAAATAGAAAAATCTTATATAAACTAGCAAAATCAAAAAATCTTTGGGAAAGAAGAATTGCTGTTGTTTCTTGTTTCGCATTTATTCGGAATAATGACTTTAAAGATACACTAAAACTTTCTGAAATTCTCTTAGGAGACAAGGAAGATTTGATACATAAGGCGGCGGGGTGGATGTTGAGGGAAATAGGGAAGAGAGATGTTTCTGTTTTAAAAAATTTTTTAGAGCAACATTGCAAAAATATGCCTAGGACAATGTTGAGATATTCTATTGAAAAATTTGATGAAGAAAAAAGAAAATATTTCTTGAAGAAATAAGCCACCCCATAATATTTATAAACGTATACTACTTAAAAATAACATGGTGAAAGGGGCGAAAAAAACTTCTGATAAAAAACCGCGTGAAAAAAAGATGTCTGCAAAAGAAAGAGAAGAGTTACTTATTGAAAATTTTGTTGGCTTACAAAAAGCAATGACAAATCTTTCTATGAAATTTGAAACACTTTCTGATAATATCTCCAAGTTATTGACCATCTTTGAATTGTCTGCTAAACAGTATCTTGATAAATCAGGTGGGCAAGGAGACAAAGATTTATTAAAAAAAATAGATTCTTTGCTTGAACAGAATAAAACAATTGCAAAGGGGTTGGTTTTAATTGAGCAAAAGGTTCGAAGCAAGTCTAATGTTGGGTTGCCTGGTTTCCCACAAATGCAGCCACGGGGAATGCCTACTCAAAATCCAGGACAACAAGGAAGAGCAAGGCCAAAACCTCTTTATGGTCCATGAAATCTGAAAGTTTTTTAAGTGCTAAAGATTCTCCAATTGTTAGATATATTGTTCTACAGGCTTTGTATACCTTGACAACACAACAGATTGTTAAGGAACAGAAAGAAATACTGAATGCAGATTTAATTCCAGGTTTTGCAGTGCCAAAATCAAATTCTAAAACGCATGGTTTTCAAGAAAGTATTTTTGTTCCAATTAAAGAAAAAACAAAATCAATTCAAATGCACCACCCCCCTTATTCGATACCAAGACAAAATGTGCAAGTACAAACTAAACAAGTTAAAAATAAGAGGCCTTTTTTAGTTCCTCTTCAAAACAAATCAGGGTCGGTAGATGGTTACGGAAAACTTTTACCTTTGTTAAAGGATTCTGCTATTTCACATATAGAATGTGCTGGGCCAAACCAGTATGTTTCTGTGATTTCTCGAGGACAAAGACAGATTACAAGGGTTATTTTAACAGTAGATGAGATGAAACAGTTTTTTGAAGTTGTTTCGCAAAAATCAAAAATTCCTTTAATCAAGGGTGTTTTCAAGGTTGCTGTTGATAATTTTTTGCTGAATGCAATCATTTCAGATGCGACTGGTATGAGCTTTATTATCAAGAAACAGTCTTTTTCTATGCCCGGGTTTAGTTAACTTTTTATAGGCTTTTTTTCTGAAATGTTTATGGTAGAGGACAAAATAACTAGGGAAAAGTTAGATAAGTATCTTCGTTTGACTACTCTGGCGTTAGGGGAAGTTAAGAAGAATGTGGTTCGTGGGAAAGAGAAAGATGCAGAAGAGATTATTTTGATGGTTGAGAATTATCTGTCAGATGCAAATCATTTTCTAGAAAAAGAAGATTTTGTGAATTCTTTTGCAGCTTTGAATTATTCTCATGGATGGGTGGATTCAGGGGTTCGCCTTGGCATATTTGATGTTCACGATGACAAACTGTTTACTGTAAGGTGATTTTTCCTAACACAACCTTTAAAAACCAATTTTTATTCTTTAAACCATGTTCTATCTAATTGAAGTTGAAGATTATGTAAGGGTTGAACCAAATTTGTTTGGTCTTGATACTCCGGAAGCTGTTAAACAGCAACTTGCAAAAACCTATGAAAATTTTCAAGATAAGGATTTGGGAACTGTTGTTTCTGTTTTAGATGTTTTAGAGGTTGAAGATGGGATAATTATCCCAGGAGATGGTGCTGCTTATTATAGATCAACATTTAAGTTAATTGTTTTTAAACCAGAACTACACGAACTTGTTTATGGCACAATAGAAGAGATAACCACCTTTGGAGCTTTTATTGACTTAGGTGTTTCAAAGGGCATGATTCATATTTCACAGACAATGGACGATTATGTTACCTTTTCAAAATCAGGTTCTCTAACAGGGAGAGACAAGAAAAGGGTATTGAATATTGGTGATGAGTGTGTTGCAAGGATTGTTGCGATTTCATATAAAGGCGATTTACCTAAAATTGGATTGACAATGAGACAGCCAGGCTTGGGTAAGCTGGAGTGGGTTATAGCTGATAAAGAAAAAGCAAAAAAAGAAGTTGCAAAAGCAGCAAGGGCAGTTGCAAAAGAAGGAAAGGGAAAGGAAGGCAAGTCCAAAGGGGGGAAAAAGTAAATGGCAAAACAGAGAGCTTGTTTAAAATGTAGGGCTATTTTTGAGGGGGAGAGATGTCCGCAATGTAATGAAACTGTTTTTTCAGAAAATTTCAAAGGAGAAGTTGAAATTTTCAATCCTGAAAAATCTCAGATAGCAAGAAACATGAAACTAACTAAAACAGGAAGATTCGCAATCAAGTCAAAATAAAATGAAAACTTTAAATTTTCAATTACTCGCTTGTGGAGGACAAGCTTTGTAAAATGGATGCAAAGATAATCTCAGAAACTAAAAATCCTCTTTTGGATAGAACTGAATTTGTTGTAGAAATAAATTCAGAAGCAAATCCAACTGAAAAAGAAGTTGTGGATTTTTTAGGGAAGGCTGAAGATTTAACAATTGTTAGAAGATTAAAAGGACAATTTGGAAAACAACAATTCACAGCAGATGTTGTTGTTTATGATTCAAAAGAAGCAAAAGACAAAACAGTAATAATCCCAAAAAAGGTTAGAAAGAAAATCGCTGAAGATGCTAAAAAGGCAGAGGAAGCAAAGAAGAAAGTAGATGAAGAAGCAAAGGCAAAAGAAGAAGCTGAAAAGAAAGTTGAAGAAGCACCTGTTGAAGAAAAGCTAGCAGAAGAACCAGTAGTTGAAGAGGCTAAACCTACTGAAGAAATTAAAGAGGAGAAGAAAGAATAATGGCAATAAAATCAAAAATAAAAGGAAAGAAAGCACATAAGAATAAGCCGACTTCAAAGAAATATAAGATGTATAAAATTGAAGGTGACAAGGTTGTGAAAGAAAGGTCTTGTCCTCGGTGTGGGCCTGGGATATTTTTATCAAAAGGGCAAGGAAGGATGTATTGTGGTAAGTGTCATTTGACAGAGTTTGAGAGGAAAGAGAAGAAAGAGTAAATCAAAAAATCAAAACTCACAACATTTAGAAACTTCCTGACTAGACATCCCCACAGAAAATCCAAAGGATTTTCTTTGCTTTTCAGATAAGACATCTTTCTCATTTTCTGCTAAATTTACAATCTTGATTTTGCATTTTGCTCTTCTACAGATCTTTACATTTTGGATTATTCTTGCAATCCTTTTTACTTGCTCTTTTTTATCTTGTTTTTTTATTGAACCCATATCCACAAGGATTTGGATGTTTTTCTGTGCTGCGATTTTTCCGAGAACATGATTTAAACCAGAACTCCTTTGTTTTAATGTGTCTTTTTCTTTTGTGAGTTCTGGAGATACAAGATAATCAATTTTAATTGTTTCTAAAACACGACGATTGAAGTTTCCATCCCCGCCAACCACCGCCAGCACCTTCCCAGATTTTTTTAATGTGTCTGCAATTCTTCTAACTTCTTTTTCATTTTCTTTTGTGTCAATTAAGTATCCATCTGAAATGTCTATTTTTGATAAGTCTTTTTTAGAATTAATTTTCTTTAAGCATATGCTTTCTTCTGCCTTGAATAGATTTATGTCTCCCATATTACCCACAAATTAGACTTCCTTTAAAGTTTTTGCCCTCGATTATATTTTTGACATCTGATAAACTACCTACAATGTATGTGGGGATTCTTTTTTTGGAGATTGCCTTAGCCGCTATTTGGTCAAGAACAAAATGCTGCCCTGCTTCATATTTTATTTTCTCAGCCATTTTATGAAAATCTTTCCAAGTTATCTGTTTTATGAATTTTGCGTTTTTATCTTTTTTTGGATTTGTAGTATAGATCCCCTTAACATTTGTGAGATTAATAAATTTGCAATTAAGAAATCCCGCAAGGTCGGCTGCTGTTCCATCTGAAGTACCTTCTGATTTATACCTTAAGCCGCCACAAAAAACAATCTGGTTTTTTCTTAACAAATTCTGGACTTTTTTCATATTTTCTGGAATTGAATCATTTGCTGGTTTTCCAAAAAGTTTTGCTAAAATCCCTGCATGAAACCTTGTTATCGCAATCCCTGTTTGGGATTGCTTTTTTATTCCCTTATGTAGTTTTCTCAAGGCTCCAATATATTTTCTCGCCGTACTCCCCCCCCCAGTCACCACCACGAATTTTTTGCTTTTATGTTTAAGAATTAGTTTTCTAAATTCTTTAAGAAATTCATAATCAATCTTCTCACCCTTTGGAGCTATCCTGCTCCCACCAAGGGAAATCACCCACTTTTCTGCCATGTTTTTATTATGTTTCTAATGTTTTTAAATTGTTTGACTGTGGTCTTAAATCCTATTAATCTAGAGGGGACACTTTAGGCGGGTGGTCCGGGCTTAGATTGACAAATTTAAAAAAACCTTATAAACCTCTCCAACTTAGAAAATTCATGGAAGGTGAAAATGAAAAGGGAGGGGGTGAAAAGAAAATTATCACTCAAGAAACTGCAGCCGAATTAGATAACATCTTTGATGAACATGAGCAAGAAAATCTAGAGAAAGTCGAAGCAGCAATGTTTATTGCAGGAAGATTCTTGAATTTGCAGGATTTAATCATGTTAACTGATATTAATCCAATTATGTTAAAAGAGATTTTAAAGAAAGTCGAAAAGAAATATTCTTCTGGCTCTATCCGTATTTTAAATAGAAATAATTCCTGGAAAATGGATGTTGCAGAGAAATATCACAACATGGTGAATAAACTCGCATCTGGAAGCGCGGAATTTTCAAAAGCTGAACAGGAAACACTTGCTATCATAGCATACAAACAGCCGATAAAACAATCAGTTATTATCAAAATTAGAGGTAATAAGGCTTATGATCACGTAAAAAAATTTACAGAGACTGGGCTTTTACATGCAAAGAAGGCAGGGCATACGAAAATTCTAGAACTTAGTGAGGATTTTTATGAATATTTTCATGTGCAGGATAAAAAGAAGTCTGGGAACTTGGGGGGGGTGTAGAGGATGGAGTGGCTGACCCTTGTTTATTTTATGTACATGTTTGTTGCAATTTATTTTCTTTTGCTTATTATTTTGCTTTATCTTAGAAATAGGAGTGATTTATTTTTTATACCAGAACTAACAGAGAATTATCCTTTGTCTATTTTGATTCCTGCTTGGAATGAACAAGACACAATTCAAGAAACAATAGAGCACATTTTCAAAACAGACTACAAAGGACTTAAAGAGGTCATTGTAATAAATGATGGAAGCACAGACAAGACCAAGAAAATAGTAGAAAGATTATTAAAAAAATATGGGAAATTAAAATTAATTAATAAAGAAAATTCAGGCAAGGCAGATAGTTTAAATTTTGCATTAAAAAAAATCAAAGGAGAATTTTTTGCAGTTATAGATGCAGATAGTTATCCTTCTAAAACTGCTTTTTCTCGCTTAATGGGTTATTTTGATGACAATAAGGTTGGTAGTGTAACTGCTGCCTGTACACCACTAAATAGGAAAAGCTTGTTAACAAGATTACAAACAATTGAATATAAGGTTATAGCCTTTACAAGAAAATTATTAGAATATATAGATTCTATCTATGTTGCACCTGGTAGTTTATCTGTTTATAGAAAAAACGCATTCGATGAGACCGGGGGTTTTGACACAAAAAATTTAACAGAAGACATAGAAGCTACATGGCATGCTCTAAAAAACAACTGGAAAGTTAAAATGTGTCTTGCTTCTAAAGTTTATACAAATGTTCCTGACAAAGTTAAGCCATGGTTCAGGCAGAGAGTTAGATGGAGCGTGGGGGGATTACAAGTTATTTCTAAATATCGGAAGAGCGCCTTTAGGGAAAATATGTTGGGTTATTTTATAATTCCTTTTTTTAGTTTGGGTTTGTTTCTTGGTTTGATTGGGTTGGGTTTCTTGATTTTTCTTGGTGGGCGGCGGTTGTTAAAAGCATGGCTAATCAGCAATTATAGTATTGTGGCAGGCACACAAATTCTGAATTTTGGAACAATGGGAACAACACCAACAGTTTTGAATTATTTTGGCCTTGTTGTTTTCGCATTGTTTCTTTTGTTTACTTTTTTTGTTCTTGCAGTTATGAAGGACAAGATAACACCAAAGCAAAGTTTTTTTAACCTGGTTTTTTATATGGTTGTATATCTATTGATATATCCAATCGTGATGGTTGTCTCAATTAAAGAGTGGATTCAAGGAAAAAGAAAATGGCGTTAAATCAAAAACATGTTTTTTGGGAAGCATTGATTATTGCAATATTTATTTTTGGAACTGGTTTTGTTATTGGCATTCTAATTGAGAGTTCGCGTTCAGCAGATATAGAAAATCTTTATCTTTTTTCAGAAGCAAATTTACTAGATGTCATGGCTCAATCTGACCTTCTTGCAAATGGGAAATTTGATTGTGATTTAGCTACACAAGAAAACTTGAAGTTTGGGGACCGGATTTATTGGGATGCCTTGCAAGTTGAAGATTATGAAGAATCTAACAAGCTGACTGGTAATCTTTCCGTCTTACATAAGAAATATGATGTCTTGCGGACCTTGTTTTGGTTGAATAGTATTAAGATAAAAGAAAAGTGTGGGGGTGATTTTCATATAGTTGTTTATGTTTATGTTTATGATTCAGAAGATTTGGCAGAACTTTCTAAGCAGAAGGTTTTTTCTAACTTTTTGTATGAACTAAAGGAAGAGTACGAGGATAAAATTGTTTTGATTCCAATTGCTATGAATATGGGGATTTCTTCTTTAGATATGCTTCTTTCAGAATATAATGTCTCTGGAGCGTCGGTAATCTTTGATGAGGAATTTGTTTATGCAGATGTGAATAGTCTTGAGGAGATTCGAGGCAAACTTTCCTGATTTTAGATTTTATTAACAGCAATCCATCACAATAATCCTTAAAAGATAGAGAAGTTTATCTTTTTTATGAAATGTGCGATTTGTCAAAAGACAGAACAACAGACAGAACTTTCTGACGGGATTTATGAGGGTGTTATTTCTAAGGTTTGTGGGGATTGTGCTGAAAAAGAGAGTATTGTCCTGATTAAAAAGCCGACTGAAGAGCAATTATTAGAAGCAGATTATAGGGATTCTGTGAGGGCAAGGATGGAGAAGCTTTCAAAACCAAAAGGTAGAATGAGCAAAGAACAAGAAGTTGCTTATAAAAACCTCTCAAAGTTGAATTTTCCCACACCAAGACAAGAAAACGACTCATTAATTGATAATTATGACTGGGCTATGAAAACTGCCAGGAGAAGGATGAAATTGACTGTGGGGCAGGTTGCAGAAAAGACTGGGGTGGATGAGGGAACTATTGAAGCATTGGAAAAAGGACAATTAGCAGAAGGATTCGAACCTGTTATTGAGACACTTGAAAGGTTTTATGGGGCGAGTTTTTTGAGAAGGCATGAAAGAGATGTGATGTTTACATTGGATGAAGAAAATAGGGAAAAAGCGATACTACATAATGTTAATCAGAAAATACAAGAGACAAAGGTAGAAGAAAAACAAGAGAGAGAAAGAGACAAGAAAAAAGAAGATATTAAAAAAAGAATTGAAAAAGGGCAGTTAGATTTTTCTAAAAAAGAACATATTGAGAATATTACATTAGCAGACCTTGCAGAATTGAAAAGACAAAAAGAAAAGAAAGACATGATTGGTGATGAGGTTGAGTTGGATTTAGACTAACCCAAATACCGCAACCGCCCAGGACGAGGTTCATATACGAGACCTTCTTCAATAAGCTTTCTTGTTTCTGAGTTTATTAAATCTGGAGAAGCTTCTGTTTCCATTATTAATTTGTCAATGTCTATCCCATTTTCTGGTTCTGCTTTTTTTATTTTTTCCAGTAAAATGTCTCTAATTGGGGCATTGCTTGGCAATGGTAAATCATTTCTTGATTTCTGGATTTCAAGTTTTCTAACAAGAAGCCATTTGGGGTCAGTAACTTTTGCTATTTCAGGCAAGATGTAAATTTCTGAATTATATTCACGTAAAACCCCCACGATTTGTAATGTGTCTCCTTGATTTAATTTACTAAATTTCTGCACATCTTCGCCAAATGAT
>CAZYXM010000018.1:0-9226 GCA_964651205.1 Candidatus Woesearchaeota archaeon | reverse complement strand
TACGTTATTTGCCCCATTACAGTGCATAAAGTATATAAAAGATGCGTTATTTATCTAGATATGGATTATCTGGGATTTGAGAAAATGAAATTAGAGATGGATGCTAGAGCATACAAACCTAAAACAAAGGATTCCTATATTTATTATAATAAAAAGTTTCTTGAATTCATTAAGAAAAATCCTCTGGAAGTTTCAGAGGAAGATGTAAAAAGATTTATTAGTTACAAACTCCAAAATTCTAGCAAGATTACTGCAAGTTTTATCATCAGCTCTCTTAAGTTTTTCTATAATGAAATTCTTGGGCAGAATTTTCAGATTCAGAGGCCCCGAGGAGAAAGAAAAATCCCAGACATCTTAACACCAAATGAAGTGAGAAACATGTTGGATTCAACGCCCAATCTCAAACATAAATTATTCATTGAGCTTCTTTATGGTTGTGGTCTTAGGAAGGAGGAGGCGAGAAAATTAAAAGTTGGGGATTTGAATTTTGAGGAAGGGTTATTGAAAGTTTGTCTTGGAAAAAATGATAAAGATCGGTTCGTCAATATCCCTGTAAAAACTTCTGAAAGATTGAAGAATTTTATCGTAGAAAATAAAATTAAAGACTACTTATTTTTTACTTCGCGGAATAAGGAGAGATCAATTTCTTCAAAAACTGCAGAGATGATTGTCCAAAATGCAGCAAAAAAAGCAGAAATAAAAAAGAGAGTTTATCCTCACTTACTTAGACATAGTTTTGCAACACACCTCTTAGAAGCTGGAACAGATTTGAGGGTTATTCAAAAATTGCTTGGTCATAGCGATATAAAAACAACACAGATTTATACACAAATAAGTCAAGCAAATATTAAAAATGTAAAAAGCCCGCTAGATAACTTATAAAAACCCTCCATTTTACATATAAATATGCCTAAATCAAAAAAATCCCCTAAAGAAAATAGCAAGGCAACATTAATCATAACAGAAAAACCACAAGCTGCTGCCAAGATAGCAGCCGCACTTTCTAATGGAACTGATGAGAAAAAAACAGACAAAAACAAGGTGTCTTATTATGAATTTACAAAAGATGGAAGAAGAATTCTAATTGGTTGTGCTGTAGGCCATTTATATGGGATTGCTCAAATAGCTGCTCGGGGCCCCTTTCCAAATTTTGAAGTTGAATGGAGACCTAACTCTGAAAAGAAAAATTCAGGATATACAAAAAAATATGTAGATGTTTTGAAAAAACTGGCAAAACAGTCTAGTGAATTTGTTGTGGCAACAGACTATGATGTCGAGGGGGAGGTTATTGGGTGGAATGTTGTTCGTTTTTTAGTTGGAAAGGGCCAAGATAAAAAAGCAAAGAGAATGAAATTTTCTTCATTAACAAAAGATGAATTAGAAAACTCCTGGGGGGATTTACAAGAACACTTAAATTGGGGGGAAGCTTATGCAGGGGAGACAAGACATTATCTTGATTGGTTTTATGGAATTAATCTTTCTCGTGGTTTGATGAAAGCATTGTCAAATGCAGGCAGGTTCAGAATATTATCAATTGGCAGAGTCCAAGGTCCAGCATTAAAAATTGTTTATGATAAGGAGAAAACAATACAGAATTTTAAAGCAGAACCATTTTGGCAAGTTTTCTTGCAAGTTCAAGACATAAAAAAACAAAAAGTTGAAGTCAAATTCCCAAAAGACCTCACAAAAAAATCAGAACTTTTAAAATTCCAACAATTGAAAGGGAAAAGGGGGACTGCAACAACAGAGGTTAAAGAAGAAAAGATTGAACCCCCAACCCCTTTTGACCTGACTACATTGCAAACAGAATCTTATAGGTTTAATGGTTTAACACCGTCGCAAACAATGTCTGCTGCTCAAAATCTTTATCTTGAGGGGTTGATTTCATATCCAAGAACTTCGAGTCAAGAATATCCAGAAGCAATTGGTTATGATAAAATCCTAAAGACACTAGGAAAACAGACTACACTTGTAAAATATGCTGTAAATAAAAAACCAACAAAGGGCAAAAAGACAGATCCAGCCCACCCTGCCATTTATCCAACTGGCGAAGTGAAAAAATTATCTGGAAGTGAGAAAAAAGTTTATGATTTAATTATGAAAAGATTTATTGCTTGTTTTTGTTCTGTAGCTATCACAGAAAACAAAAGAATCTCTGTAGATGTTAATGGTTTGGTTTTTCATAAAAATGGTATGCAAATAAAAGAGAAAAATTGGTTAAATGTTTATCCTTCGAATGTTAAGGAAGAAAAGATTCCCACGATTAATGGGGAGGTTGATGTTTCTGAATTGAGAATTGAAGAAAAAATGACTACGCCGCCAAGAAGATATAGTGCTGCTTCGCTTGTTAGAGAATTGGAAAAGAAAAATCTGGGGACAAAGGCAACGCGAGCGAGTATTGTAGAAACCCTGTATAATCGGGGGTATATAAGAGAAAAATCAATTGAAGTTACTCAACTTGGCATGACTATTGTAAAAACACTTGAGAAATATTCTCCGATAATTATTGATGAGGAGTTGACGAGGGAAATTGAAAAAGAAATGGAAAGTGTTTCAGAAGCTAAAAAAGACTGGGAGAAAAAAGAAGAGAAAGTCCTCAAGATAGCCAAAGATTCAATTACAGAAATTGCCCAATGTATGACTAAACATTTAGAAGCAATTGGAAAATCACTTGCAGAGGGAAATGAGGAGGCAATAGAAGAACAAAGAAAAGAGAACACCTTGAGTGAATGTCCTGTTTGTCATAAGGGAAATTTGAGAGTTATGTATGGGAAAAAATATCACAGATATTTTGTTTCGTGTGATGCTTATCCTGAATGCAAGACCACTTTCTCACTTCCACCAAAAGGTATGATGAAACCTGCGAGGGCAAAAGATAAAGAAACAGGGGAAGAGAAATTAGAAATGTGCCCAGAGTGTGGTTTTCCATTAATAATTAGTTTGAAAAAAGGTTCTAGGCCTTGGAAGTTTTGTTTTAATCCTGAATGCCCATCGAGAAAACGGGCTGAAGAAGCTAAGAAGGAAAAGCTGAGGAATTCTGAAGAAAAAGTTTAAATCCAACCCTTTTTTCTAATTCCAGAATTGGTAATCTCGAAATCAAAAGACTTTTCTGGAAGTGAGCGATGTTTTTTCAGAACAACCGTTCTACGACCTCTGTCACTTTTTAATTCTATAATGCATTTTGCCCAATATTTCAGCAAGTCTCCGCCAACCATTGAAACTTGCCTCTCTGTGGCTTCTTGTTCATTTTTCACAAAACTTGCATAAACCTGGTTTGTGATAATCATTGGAATTTGTTGCTTTCTTGAAATTTCATTTAATTGTCTTAATTGCCCTGCAAGATTTCTATTTACCTGCCTTATCTTCTCATCTTCTTTAGATTTAATTGCGTCGCCTAATTCTAATCGATATAGCATTGCAATACTATCTACAACTATTAGAGAGATGTCTTCTTTTTTCACATGTTTTAATAACTGACCAAATGCTTCTTCTTGTTCTTTGAAATTTGTTGGTTTTAGTAAAAATATATTTTTCAAAACATTTTCTACTTCTTCTGGTTTTCCGAGAATTTGTTCTACCCTTGCTACTGAAAATCCGCCTTCTGTATCTACATAGATTACCTTGTTTCCTTTTTTTGCCTGGCTAACTGCGACAAGAATGCAAAGGTTTGTTTTTCCACTTCCTCCCGGCCCGTAAATTGTTGTGATGATATCTGTTTCATATCCACCGAAAAGAAACTTGTTTAAATCGAAGCTTCCTGCTGAGATTTTTCTTTCTTTTTTTAGCATGTTTTAGAAAACCTTCTTGGATATTTAAGGATTGTTGCGGTGGTTTTATTTTGTTTGGTTCCAGAGCGTTTCAAAAATCTGACTAAAAGTTCCCCCTCTTTCTATTTTTAGGATTTTTGAAAATTGCAATTAATTCCGATTAATTGCCCCGATAGTTAGTGAGAGTGCAAAGTGGTCGAGGCGAAGCCGAAGAAGTCAAAAGAAGGTTCGTATCAGGCACGAAGTGCTATTAGTTAAAACACTAAAGGCCAATGGTATTTTTTTACATTAATTTACTAGGTTTTATAAAGTAAAAATTTTTTCGTTTTAGTATGATAAGAAGATATGATTTAGGATTGAATACTAGAAACCCATTTATCAAGGCAGAGGATTATCTGATTGCTCATTTTCCTCATGAAAAAGAATTAAAAGGAGAGAAAATTGAACCTATGATTGATGTTCCAGTAAGAGAATATAGTTCAAGTTCTAATTTAAAAGTTAGATTAATCGGAGATTTATTAGTAGATAGGAGATATTTAGAAATTGAAGGTGAATCTAAAGATATTGCTCAACTAATTAAGGATCTAAAAGCTAATGATGTTCGGATGAAACTTATGAAATAATTTCGTGATTAATTCGTAAATTGATTTTTTGGCCTTTCTAAAAATTTAAATCTCCTATTTTTGGGGGTGGGAAGTAAACAATAATTTTAAACTGATAAACGAGGCATCATAATCACTAACCGCCAGAAGAAGAGAAGGTTAGGAACAAAAGCAAATAACCTTATAAACACCATCCTCCTAAATAGAACATGGCAAGAAAAGTAAACTGGGTGCTAACATTGATAATGTCCATTGTGTTTGGTAGTATTGGTGTTGATAGATTCATTATGGGCCATGTGGGTCTTGGAATCTTGAAGTTGATAACACTGGGCGGGTGTGGGGTGTGGTGGCTTGTTGATATTATACTTATAGCAACCAAGTATGATTTTGAAGGCATTCAATGGACAGACTAGGAAGATTTCTGAATTTTCTTGGGGAGGTCATTAGTCTTAATTCTAAATATCGTGCTTTTGTCTTTCTTTTTGTTTTAATTGTTTTGGCCATTATGCCTGCGTCTTATCTTGAGGCAATGCCTAATCTTTCTATTTGTTCACACGTGCTTGGCAAATATTGTTATTCAGTTGGGATCACTCGCGGAGTTTCTTCCTTGTTAAAAGGAAATCTAGAATTGGCTTGGAGTTATAATTGGATTTCGATTCCTGTTGTGGTCGTGATGATTGGAATCTTAGTGGGAGATTTCTTTAGGAAAACTAATTAGCCTTTTTGAAATCAGAAACAAAATTGTCAATATCTTTTTGTGCAGCACTAATTGCTTTTTTTAAAACTGCTTTTGCTGTGCCAGAACTAGTTTCAATATGCAAAACAGGATTTTTAGTCGGATGTTCTCTTCTCCAAGCTGCGATGTTCACACCTGATTCTTTATTCAGGTAAACCCTCATAAGTTCTGCAATTGTCAAGTTCTCTACCTCTACATCTAACAGGTTCTTCTCATCTTTAAGAATTTTTATTTCCATATTATCTTGAGAAAAAAGGGGTTTTTAAGGCTTATTGTTTAGAAATTTTACTAGTGCCTTCTTTTTCTATCTTGATATTATCTACAAAACCTTCTATCTTTTGCTCGTGACTAACTAGAATTATCTGTTTGCAATTTAACTGATCAAAGATATCTCTCATTTTATCTAGTTGGGCATCTGAAAAGCCGTCAGTTGGCTCGTCCAATATTATCAGGTCTTTTGTTCTTATCTCGGACAAGACAGAGTTTATTATTTGATTTAATGCCAAACGATACGCCAGGGCAACTGCGGTTCTCTCACCGCCTGACAAAAAACCATAATCAATTTCATAATCCTGGTTCTGGATAATTGGTGTAAAGTCTTCGTCAAGTCGAACTGCCAGGGATTCTGGTACAAGGATACTAAACCATTCATTGAACAGTTTAGAAAAGTCCTGCCGGAGTTTTGCCATAACATTTGACTCTGTTAATGAAATCATTGGTAAAAAAGAAGATTCTAGCCAGTCTTGCAAATTTCTTAAATAGTCTCTTTGGGATTTTATGCTTTCTTTTCTTACTATTTCCAGTTCTATTTCTTCTAACCTCTTTTCTAATATCTCTATTTCTTTCTTTTTCTCTGCGAGTGAAATTTCACGAATCCTTAGATCAGCAGAAATTGTATCAAAATGGTTCTGGTGTCTTTCTAAATTCTTTCTTAATTCTTCAAAATCTACTAATTGCTCTTGAAGGGTTTTTATTTCCTTTTCTATTGTCTCTGCCTCTGTTCTGGTTCTATCTAAAACAAAAGACTCAGATTTTATCTTTGTATCTATTGTTTTTTGGTGTTCTGATTTTATTTTGTCCTGCTCGAGTTTCCCCCTGTCTTGTTCATAAGCTTGAAGAAGTTCTTTTTCTCTTTCTAAGTCTTTTATCAGTTGTGTTTTTTCTTTTACCTTGGGCTCAAGTTCTCTGTCTAAATCTTCTATTTCAAATTGTGTTCTTTTTGTTATTTTTTCCTTGTGTTCTGAAGATACTGTCTGAAAACATGTTGGACAATTTTCAAGAGAAACAACAGATTGTTTCATAGTATATGCCTGGTCTTTTTTTGAGTTGATAATTGATATTTTTGAATTAAGGTCTAAATACTTTGTTTGCATTTCTTCTAGGATCTTCTTGTGCTTTTGGATTAAATTTATTGTAGAGTCTAATCTTTCCTGACTAAAATCAACCTTTTGAAGTAATTGCGATTGGGATGAATAAATTTCTTTTTCTATCTTAATCTTGAAAATTTTCTTGCCTTGCATTTCTACTTCTTTTTTTTGTAAATCATTTGCAAGTTTTTGCTTATCTTCTATGTTTTTTTGAATTCCTTGTAACTGTTCTTTTGCTTTTGATTTTTCTTTTTCTATTTTTGTGACTTCTATTGAGAGATTTGAAACTTCTTTTGATTTCTTTATTTTTTCTTCTTTTTTATTTGTCAGACTTTCTCTAAGGAGATTGATTTCCTGGCATTGGATGTCCTTTATCTTTATATTTTCTTTAACTTTTTGAAGAAGAATCTGAGAATTCTCTTTTATTCTTTTGTATCTGTCAATACCGAAGATATGTCTTAATATGTCTAATCTGGTCTCTGGTTTTTCCTGGATTATTTCTTTCATTCCTTCTTGAGGTGTATAAACAGTAAACTTATACAACAAATCTGCTTTTTTAGCAAATTCTTTTGGATAATCTAGAAGAGAAATTACTTTATTTTTCATTTCAGATGTTGATAACTCCTGTTCTTTGTTGTCGACGACAATTCTGCTGTAGTCTTGTGTTATGCCTCCTGATTTGCTTTTTTTTAGACTTCTCTCAATTACTATTTCCTTTCCAGCAATCTCTAATTCGAGTTTTGCAGCCGCGATATCTTCTCCTTGTCTTAATATTGAAGAGCCTTTTTGACCCGGCTGTAATCCGAATAAAGCAAATTGTAAACCTAGTAAGATGGATGTTTTTCCTGCACCAATATCCCCTGAAAGTAATGTTGCTCCTTCGGGAAAATCTATTTCAAAAGACTCATAGCTTCGGATATTTTTCATTTGCAATTTTTTGATTATCATCCGGTTAGTTCTCCCTTCAAATTTAAGAGATGCCTTATATCTTCTAGTAACCGATTTTCAAAAATGATAGATTTTTCATCCTCGTTTTTTTCTATTGAAAGTGCTTGCATTAGATCTGGCAAGAATTTGTTGAAGTCACTAATATTTTGCTTTGAATATTCCTCGATAATTTTTTCTTCTATGTTTTCTACATTATCTGATTCTATTTGTATGTCTGGCTCTTCTATTTTTATAGCTGAGATATTTCTTAAGAAACAATAAACATTTTTCTTTTTTATGAAATCTTCGATTTCATTGAATTTTATATCTCCTGTTTTTCCTTGTTTTAATGTTCCTGATAATTTTAATAATAAAATTTTGTCATTTAAATTTAATCTGTCTATTTCATTGATAATTTTTTCTGTTGCTATTAAACCGTTCTCTATTTCTATTTCTAAGTAGACTACTTCTTTAAGATTTAGTTTTATGTTTTCTGTTTTTATTACCCCGTTGTCTAATGTAGCAATTACAAAACTTCCGGATTTCAAGTCAACTAATTCCTGAAAGTTGTTGGGGAAGGTGGGGCCTGGGTAGACATAAGAAGAGTTTCTCTCTGTTTTGTCAAATACTTGGTGGATGTGGCCGAGGGCATAATAATCTGCTAACGGTAATGTTTCTTTTTCTAAACATTCCATTGGGATATTTCCTACAACATCTCTTATCGTGGTGTGTAACATAAAAATTGTAAACTTATAAACAGAATCAAACTTAACTTTTTTTAAATCTTCGATTTCCATTCCTGATTTTTTTCCAGAATATCCGAATATTGCAATATCTTCATGTAATGTGGGAAGAAGATTTATCCCGCCATCTTCTAATATCTTATAATCTTCTACATTTTTGCAAAACCCTGCTTTTTCTAGAACATCTAAAAATGATTTTCCAGAAGCTGAAAAGTCGTGGCTTCCTGCAATTATATAAACGGGGATTCCTGAATCTTTTACTTTCTTGAATTCTGCAAATGTTTCTTTTAATATTTCTATTGGGGGATATGCAGAGTCAAATAAATCCCCTGAGATGAGAATGAAGTCAACCTTCTCTTCTAAGCATCTGGAAATGGCTTTTTGGAAACTCAAAAAATTTAAATCTTGAAGTTCTTGTTGTCTCCACCCCCCCAAATGACAGTCTGCTAAATGCGCGAATTTAACCATTTTTTTAAAAATCGTAGTTTGTTTATAAGGTTTGTTGGGATGAAGTTTTAATTACCTCCAACTAACCGAAACATCATCTGTTCTTTCTCTTGGGTTTATGTCTACCTTGTCTAAGTCAGAAGCACGAAAAAAGATTCCCTTGTTATACATTTTCAAACCAAGATAGGCAATCATTGCTGCATTGTCGACTAGAAGAGATTGTTCTGGGCAGAAATATCTTGCTCCCCTTTCTTTACACATTATCTGACACATTTCTTGAAGTCTAGAATTACAAGCCACCCCGCCCCCCAACAATAACTCATTTTTTCCTGTGTGTGCCAAAGCTCTTTCTGCGGCTTCGACCAACATTGCAAAAACTGTCTCTTGCATTGAAAAAGATAAATCTTCTACCTTCTCTTGTTTTTTATCTAGTAAATTTTTGAGTTTTGTTTGTATTCCAGAAAAGGCAATATCCATTCCCTTAATTGAATAAGGTAATTCAATAAATTTTTTCCCCTGTTCTGCGAGTTTTTGTATTTTAGGGCCACCTGGAAAACCAAGTCCTGCGTGTCTTGCAAAAGTATCAATAAAATTCCCAACACCTAAATCTAATGTTTCTCCAAATACTCTATATTTC
>CAZYXM010000017.1:0-9407 GCA_964651205.1 Candidatus Woesearchaeota archaeon | reverse complement strand
TCAACCTCTCGAATAAGAGTATCTTCAAATGATTTATCTTCCTTCTCTGGTTTATTTTTTGTTTCCTTTTCCATCTTGTTTCTCTGATTTGTTCTCCTGTATTTTGTTCAATATCTCTTCGCTAACTTCACCACTTTCACCAATATAAACATTTGGGGAGAGTATTGAAACTTTGATTCCAACCATTCCGAGATTATCACAGGCTGTTGTCATAGCTCTATCAACAACATCTCTTGAACCCCCAGTTTTCTTTAAATAACCAAATGCAAACCTCCATGACCTAGACCGATCGCTTGGAAGTTTTCCAGATAATCTAAGTTCTGCTCCAATCGCTCCTGCTTTTTTTATTCTTCCCAACATTCTGTAGGCGATTGACTTATATCTCATTGAGCCAAATCTTTCTAAAGACAAGGCAATTTCATCAGCAACAATTTGTGCATCTAAATCGGGATTTAGTATTTCAGAGATATCTATATGTGGGTTTTCCATTGAGAATCTTTTTTTGAGTATTGCAGTTAATCTTTCAATTGATTCTCCCTTTTTTCCAATAACTAGTCCTGGCTTGTGTGTTGCAATAGTAATCTTCTCACCAACAGGAGTATAATCAATTCTAACTCCAGAGATTTTGCCCTTTCCAAATTCTTTCTTTATGAATTCCTTAACTCCGAATTCTTCTTTTCCTATTCTAACGAATTTTCTTTCTTCCATTTTATTTTTTCATCTTCTTTAATTTATTTTTATCACGAGCCTCTAAATATATATGTGTTCTCTTCCCTCTTCTGCCTTCTCTCCTAAATGGTTCAGATGCTTTATTTGCTATTGCTTTTACAATAACCGGTTCTTCAAGACCTGCAACAACAGAGTTTGCACTTAATTGTTTTACTAAATCAATAAATATCTTTGAAGCATTAACTGGAAACCGCGCCCCCGAAATCCCCTCCCCCTTTTGATGCGCAACTTCCCTTCCACGCATGGATACTGGCCTTTTCTTAAGTGTAACCTCATGCAACATTTCAACAGCTCTTTGTGGGCTTTTGTTTTTAATCATTTTACAAATTGCAAAACTGAACTTTGGACTCGCTCTCATTGAAAAACCATTTACAACAGCCATTTCCTTTACAACTTTCTCAACTTCCTTCTTCTTTCCTGGCTTTTGCTTTGTTTCTTTTTCCATTTTCTTCTCTTCTGTTTTTTGTTCTGGCTTTTTCAAGGCTTTTGTTTCTTTTTCCATTTTACTTTACACTTAGTGAGGCTGTGCCCTTTGTAGCACCAACACCTGCCGCCCCATGTTTAACTGCCCTTCTTGTAATTGCAAATTCTCCCAATCGATGTCCAAGCATGTCTATTTCAATTCTCACAGGTATGAACTCTTTTCCATTATGGACTGCAATTGTCCAACCAATAAATTTTGGAACAATAACCATTTCTCTTGTTTGAGTCTTTGGAATTTTTCCCTTTGCAATTTTCTTTTCTGCTTTTTTTGCAAATTCTTCTATAATATTGAAATTTCTCATTACACTTCTTCTTTCTCTTGAGCAAAGATATTTTGCAAATTCTCTTGTATCTACTTTTTGAAGCTCTTCAGTAGACAAGCCTCTAAACTTTCTATCTTTCCCTGATACTCTAACTGTTGTTCCTGCCATTATCTCTTCTTCCTCCCAGTCCTTCTTGGTCTTATTAAACCTACCTTTTGTCCTGGTGATGCAAATCTCTGCGCAATCTTAGACTTTGGATTCTTTCCTCTCCCTGAACCAAATGGATGGTCAATTGCATTCATCTTCAGAGCAGAAGTTCTTGGCCAAAGTTTCGATTTTGCTTTCTTAATAAAGTATTGTTTACCTGCTTTTAATATTGGTTTTTCTAATCTTCCTTGTCCTGCTGCCTCCCCCATCGTTGCTCTACATCTCACATCAAATTTCTTTTCTTTTTTTGAAGGCATTAAAACAGAAACAAGGTCGCCAGTCTTAGTTACAATAATCCCCGAGTTTCCACCTGTTTTTATTAGTTTTCCACCATCTCCTGGCGCATTCTCTATATTGAAGACTTTTGTTCCGTTTTTCAAATCCCCAATCATTGAAATATCTCCATTTTCATGTCCATTAATTTGAATCTTTTGCCCTTCATATAAATTTTTTGCAGCAACATTAAAAAATATCACTTGTTCTTTATTATTATGTTCTAAATTCTTTAGTTTTGCAATTGGAGCAGAATGTCCTGCACTAGCAATTAATTTTACAACTACAAACTCTCCAGAAATTTTTCTTGGATATTGGGCCTTTACTGAAAATGCTTTTCTCCTAACTCTATATGTATGGCTTCCATGCCCTCGTGCTTGTTGAATTATTCTCTTTCCCATTATAACATCCCCAACTTGGTTGCAACATCAGCAGCTGCAAATCCTTTTTTTAATTTAACATAAGCTATCTTCTTGTTTTTTCTAGTCAATGTTCTTACAGTTTCAACTTTAACATCAAACAAATTTTCAACTTCATTCTTTATTTCTGCTTTTCTTACACTCCTATCAACTTCAAAAGATAAAATATTGTCAATTTCAATCATTCTAACAACTTTTTCAGTTGTCCTTGTCTTTTCTAATATGATGTTCTTATTTTCTTTTGCCATTACTTAAATTCCTCTGAGATCTCTTTAATTGCTTCTTCAGTATAGGCTGTTAATCTTCCCGGGTTTTTATTTGGAGCCAAGTCAACAACAGAAAGTTCAGAAACAGGGACAACTGAGATACCCTTTCTTTTCATCTTTTCTGTTTTACCTATTACAAATAATAATCCTGAAGTGGACCGGTATTTTCTCCCTCTTAATTTTCCAATTCCTGCTCTGATGGATTTTCTCTTGAATACTTTATCAAGATTGCTAAAAACCTTCTTCATAGTTTCTGCAAAATCTTTTGTTTTTATATCAAGTATAGAAGAGTCAAATACAATGAACTTCGTTTCATAAATAGTTCCAGCAAGAGCAGAACTTAGTGCAACTAAAAATTCTTTTTTATTTATTTTCTTAAATAGATTTTTTTCTGATCTTGGAGCATGGGGCCTTCTTCCACCCCTTGTGGAGGAAATTGTAGCAGCTTGCCAATTAAATGAACTTCCATGTCTTGAGAATATTTTTCTTGGAACTCTTGAAATTCCTTTTCCATAAGTGGTTTTCCAAACACTTCTTCTATGCCTTAAAATTCCAGAAGCAGAATAACCAGCCCCCGCACCGGGCATAGCCCCATAACTGTGCTGTCTCTTGCATCTTTCAACTTCAAATACTTTTGATAATATATCTTTCCTTATTGTTGCAGAAAATGCTTTAGGTAATTCTATCTCCTTTTTTTGCTTTCCTGTTTTATCTAGTACTTGTGCTTTCATCTTAATTCTATCGCCTCAAATTTCTGTTTAATTGTTTTCCTAGTCGGCCTTATTGCTGGAGTGAGCATTAAAACTCTTTTTCTAGAACCCTGAACACTTCCCTTTAATATTAAGTAATCTGTTTTTATGTTTCCGTATTTATGAAATCCTGAAGATTTGTTTATGTCTTTTTCAGAGATTTTTCCACTTTCAAGGATCAGATTGTTATAGGCAACTCTTGTGAAAAGTCCAAGTTGTCCAGCCATTGGCGTTCTGAATGTAACTCTTGACGGATTCCAAGGAGCAAGACTTCCAGGCCTTCTTCTCCCCTTTTCAGATTTATGAGATTTAAGTGAGATTCCAAATCTTTTCATAGGTCCTTGCAACCCCTTTCCTTTTGTTAGGGCATGAACATCTAATAAGCCAGTATCAAAAACTTCTTTTACAGAAATTGATTTGTTTAATTTCTCATTAACAAAAGCAATTTTTTCTTCTTTAGTTCCAGCAAGAGCAAGTTCTCCTAAGTCTGGCGTCTTTTTTATTCCTGTTGTTTTTACATTGCTGTAAACAATTAATCTGATATCATCAAATTCAATATTTTTTATTTCATCTTCAAATTTCTTTATTTGTTTTGGCAGTCTTAATTTTGATTTTAATTCTTTTTCATTAGAAACAATAATATCTTTCACCACTTTTTTGTTTTTATATAATCGAACAGAGAAAATTTTCATCTCAGGACATTCAACAATTGTCGCAGGAACAATAATTTTTTTCCCTTTTGTCATTGAGTCTTCTGTATTGTCTTTTACATAAACCGAAGTCATTCCAACCTTATATCCAATAAAACCTAGAAGGCCCCCTTTCTCTAGATTTTTCTTTGAAACTTCAGGCCAGTTTACACTAGGTAAAACCTTTTCAGCCCGTTTTCTAGGCCAAAATTGCAAACTTCCACATCGTGGTCTACTTTTCTTTGGCATTTTCTATATTTCCAACTGATTTGTATGTTCAGACATTTAGAGTATTAGCAGTACTTCTAGCTATCTTCGTGTTTCAAATCGCTCAACCCAAGCGAGAATTTGCAGGCCTAAACATTTAAGTTTTAGACCGCTTCTACATTTTTTACAGAAGAATTGGGTTTTTAAAGGTTTCTTATGGTTGGGGGATGGGGTGGGAGATTAGATTTCTAAACATTTATAATGATCTTACCTCTCAAAAAAATATGCGAATCGCAGACATGCCTGACAGTAGTAAACCCAGAGAAAGATTTCTAAAATATGGGCCTCTTAGTAAATCTGCACAATCCCAAATGAAGGTTATTTTTTCTTGAAAGTTGTTTGCCATACTACTTTTTATCTCCTTTAACTTTTATAAATATCGTTGTTTTAATCATCTTCGGCATCCTTTCTTTTACTTAATGATAATCTATAATCCTTAATAATATCCACCATCTTCTTTAAATCATCATCAGCATCTCCTTTAATCACTCCACTATTTACCTTGGCATAACTTAACATGTTAAAATTGTCCCATAACCCTTTCTTTTTCAATAATTCAATAAACTTTTCCTTATCTTCTCCTTCAGGCATGACAATTTTATCAAATTCTTTAATTGAGCATTTTTTATTTGAACCATAAACAACATCAATATCAAATTGTTTTGCATAAGCAATCAACTTCTCTTTAAACTCCTCATCCTGTTTCCTCAAATCTCCTAACTTCATTTTAATATCAGAATATTCATCAACCAATTTCACACCATCATCATCTTTGAATTTTTTAGCTTCTTTTTTCACTTCCAATTCAACTTGATGTTTAAAACTCGGGCAGATTTCTTTATAGACACAATAATTACAAAGTCCAGACTGTTGTCTTGGAAATTCTGTTGCATTTTCAATTTCCTTAATTTTATTACAAACTTCTTGTTGAAGTTTTTCCAATTGTTCATCTGTCCTTTCTGAAACAGCCTCTTTATTAAAAGCCAACATATGCCAAACTAACTTAACAGATTTCGCATCCTTGAATTTATCTTTAACCCAGATAGAATACAGGGCCAATTGTCTGTCTGCATCTGCTTCTTCTTGGTCTTTCATTCTAGAATTAGTTTTGTAATCCATAACATAATAATTTCCTTCATCATCACAAGCCAACTTATCAATTCTAACGTGCCATTGATTTCCATCAGGAAGGGTCATTCTGTCTTGTGTTTCCAATCCAAGAATTGTTAATTGGTCAAATGGTTTATATTTCTCAAAATAATCTGATAAGAACTTCTCACCCATTTTCTTGTAATTATTTGCAGTCAAAGCCTTCTTAACAATCAAGATATCTTTAGAATAATGTTTCTCCCACAAATCCCTGTAGAATTTTATTAAACTTGCTTTTGCAATCCTTTTCTTGAACTTAACTCTCTTGTATAAATCTTCTAGAGATTGATGAACCATATCCCCCATAAACGCTTCAATTGTAGTTGGAACATCTACCTTAATCTTCTCAATATACCTTAATTTGTATTGATAAGGGCAGTTCTCAAAACAGCTAACCCTTGAGTGGGAATATGTTGCCATATAACACCAAGAAATCCAAAGATTATAAGGTTTGTTGTTCTCATCACCGCTCCCCCCCGCCACCACCCACCCTCAAAACCCCAACCACCCACCCCCCCCCCCCCCCGCCACCACCAACCATCAAACCAAAACCCCTTCATAATCCCAAATACAGTAATACTTATAAAACTTAAAATCGGCATGCAAAGATGAAAAACCTCAGAGAAGCAAAAGGATGGCCATTAGACCACGAACATGATTGTGCAACTGCCCGCGCATTATTGTGGTTAAATAACAAAACACATCCCTTGGGAAGATTAAGGGATGTTTATCAAGCTTTTAGAAGTCTGTCAGGCTATCGAAGCCAAATTGGACAAGATTCTTTTGTAGATAGGTATTTTAGCAGAGAAAGAGGTTTAACTTTTTTAGAAGCCGGGGCTCACGACGGGGTTCATCTAAGCAACACCTATTTCCTTGAAATGACGAGGGGGTGGACGGGTTGTTGCATTGAACCTTCTCCCCAGACATTTCCAAGCCTAGTTCAAAACAGACAATCTGCATCTTGTACTTGTCTCAACATAGCATTAGATTCTACAGAAGGAGAAGCAAGCTACACAATGGCCAGGGAGTTAGGGGGTCTGACACATAGGTTTCATCCAAGGCACTTAAGCAGGGTTCTTTCAATATCTGGGGGTGAGGTAACAACAAGGACAAAAACATTAGCAGAAGTCTTGAAGTTTCTCGGCATGGCAAAGATAAGCTATCTTTCACTTGATACAGAGGGAAGCGAATTAGATATCTTGCAAGGTGTGGGCGACTGGGACAGATTTCTTTTTGATTTGATAGGGGTTGAAAATAACTATGGAAATAGCGTCGGGCAATTTTTGCAACAGAGGGGATATAGGTATGTAACAACAAGAGGACTAGATGAGTTTTATGAACATAAATAAATAAAACTAAGCCTCAAAATCTGACTCAGAACTCTTCTCAACACCATCCACAACCGCCTTCCGAACAATAACGCCCTTCCTCTTACTCTGTTCACGAATCTCTTCTGGCTTAAGTCCTTTCATCTCCTTCGGATAAACAATCTCCTGAACATTAACCAGATGTGAGATATTACACTCTTTCCAATTTAAACCAACATCAAAAAAAAGCTCTTGCAACAGACTCGTGTCTGTAGTCTTCAAAGAACAAAAATCTGCTTTTGGAACCTCATTATCTTTAGACTTTGGCTTCCCACTTCTCGGAGCTTTAGGTTTTATCTTAAGTATTGTCTCGTCTGTTGAAAAACTCAATCCAAAAAAAACCCTCGGAGATTTATCCATTAAAGCTAAAATCTTTTCAGGCTCAATTTCAGAATCAATTTCTGTTTTCCTTATTCCTTGGAAATTCCCAACCTTCTTAATCTCAAAATCAACCTCATTTCTTAAATCAAAGGTAGAAACAACCACACCTTTCATTGCAATCTTGCCAGAAACTTTTTCAAGACATTTTCTAACCAAAAAATTCGCAAACTCTGCAGTAGTTTTCACAGAATATTTATCAGATTGTTTTTTACCTTGAACTAAATATCTGTCTCTATACTCCCCCCTCCCAAACTTCAAAAGATCAGAATGGACTTCCTCGTCAGTTTTCTTTTCAAAGATTTTTTTAATCACCATAATCAAAATTAATTTTCTGTCTTTATAAAACTTTATAAATCTCTTAATGTTCTTATAATCATGGGAAACAACACACCCTCGAAGGTGGTAGAGGTGCTATTTTTAGTGGGCATATTAGTTATAGCTTTTTTTGTTTTAAAAGATATTTTACTCTCGATTCTTTTTGGGATGTTATTTGCCTATCTTTTCTACCCAGTATATAAAAAACTCAATAGAAAACTCCATAAACCAAATCTTTCATCAGTAATAATCTTAATCTTATTTATCTTAATACTTGTAATCCCAGTATTAATAATTCTCCCAGCATTAGCACAACAAGCACTTCATGCATATTCGTTTATGCAAACATTAGACCTCGGGGGGAGCTTATCAAAACTATTACCCCAATTTCTGAGTTCTGAAATGGCTCGTGTTCTCAATATTCAAATTAATAATCTTGTTTCACAATTTTTTAGCCAAGTTTTAAATCAAGCCTCAAATATCATTACTGCAATTCCAAATTTAATCCTCCAATTTGCTGTAATGTTTTTCACATTTTATTTTGCAACTCGCGACGGAGACAAGATAGTACGCTATTTAGAAAGTATCTCGCCATTGTCCGGAAAAACACACCAGAAATTTATTTACGAATTTAAACATATAACCGACGCAATTGTTTATGGCCAGGGTTTAATTGGTGTTGTTCAAGGTTTAGCAGTGGGCTTAATTCTTTTTTTACTTGGAGTATCTAATTACCTAATCTTAACTTTAATTGCGACATTATTTTCAATAATCCCAATTCTTGGAGCAGGCATGGTTTGGTTTCCAGTAGCGATTTTCATGTTATTTACAGGAAGTCCAATAAAAGGAATCATTCTTTTAATCTATGGATTTTTCTTTGTCTCGATAATAGACAATGTCTTAAGACCTTACTTTTTATCTAAAGGTTCTGCCCTACCGATTTCTGTGGCCCTAATTGGAACAATCGGAGGACTTTACGCATTCGGTGTAATCGGTTTAATCTTTGGCCCCCTAGTGTTAGCTTATGCAATCATCTTATTAGATTTCTATAGAAAAGGGAAATTTAGAGAAATTTTCAGAAGTTAAATAAAAAAGAGAAAATGGCTAAACTAAAGGTAAGAAATTTAAAATGGTTCGCAGGAAGGCCCGTAGTCATTCTAGGAGGAGAGACTGCAAAAAAGTATAATATTTATGTAGACGAAAGAGTTTCTGTTCAATCAAAAAACAAAAAAGCATATGCGGTTGTAGATATTTTCTCAAAACTTGTTAATGAAAATGAAGTCGGACTCTCGCACGAAATTTCAAACGTCTTAAAGCTAAAAGAAGGCTCTTATGTCGATGTTCAAAACTCAGAGTCTTTTTACATAGGAAACTTGTTAAAAAGAAAAATCTCAGGCCAAAGATTAAGTCAAAAAGAATTCTCATTATTAATCAAAGAGATTTCAAACAATAATATCACCGAGACAGAAATTGCGTATTTTGTAGCAGCAGAAAAAATTCATGGCCTTTCAACAAAAGAAATATATTATCTTACAAAAGCAATGGTTGAGACTGGAAACAAAATAAATTTTTCACAAAAGATTATTGCAGACAAACATTGTATCGGCGGAATAGCCGGAAACAGAACAACACCAATCATTGTTGCAATCTGTGCTGCCTCAGGTTTAACTCTCCCTAAAAATTCTTCAAGAGCCATAACTTCTGCATCAGGAACCGCAGATGTAATAGAGACAATCGCCAAAGTAGATTTTAAATCAAATGAAATAAAGAAAATTGTAAAAAAGACGGGTGCCTGTTTGGTGTGGGGGGGTTCTTTGGGGCTGGCTCCTAGCGACGATAAAATCATTTAT
>CAZYXM010000016.1:0-9487 GCA_964651205.1 Candidatus Woesearchaeota archaeon | reverse complement strand
AGGGATGAAAATTAAAGAAGCTCGGAATAAAATACTTGCTGATTTGAAGGATAATGGTTTAGTAACAGAGCAAAAAGATATTTCTCATATTGTAAATGTGCACGATAAATGCGGAAATGAAATCGAGTTTATTCCAACAAAACAATGGTTCATTAAAATTATGGACAAAAAGAAAAAATTAATTGAGCAAGGGAAGAAAGTTAATTGGTATCCAAAGTATATGTTTAAGAGATATGAAAACTGGGTTTCGGGGTTGGAGTGGGATTGGAATATTTCTAGGAATAGACACTTTGGAGTTCCGATTCCTGTGTGGGAATGTGAGAAGTGTAACGAGCTAATTCTTGCTAATGAAAAAGAATTGCCAATTGACCCAATTGAAACAAAGAGAAAGTGTCCAAAATGTGGAAAAGAAGCAAGGCCAGAAGAAATGGTTTTAGATACTTGGGCTACTTCTTCCTTAACTCCACAGCTAGCTTTAAATCTGCCTGATGCAAAAGGTTTAGTTAGAGTTCCATTTTCATTAAGGCCGCAGGGGCATGACATAATTAGAACTTGGGCTTTTTATACAATTGTTAAATCCCTTTTGCATGAAAACTCAATTCCTTGGAGAGATATTGTAGTTTCTGGAAATATTGCCATAAAAGGAGAAAAAATGTCAAAATCAAAGGGAAATGTAGTTGACCCTAGAGAGGTTATTAAGAATTTTGGGGCAGATGCGCTTAGATTCTGGGCAGCAGGCTCTAAACTTGGGGGAGATTTGGATTATCAGGAACAAGATTTAATTGCAGGTAAGAAGATGGTCACAAAGCTATGGAATGCTTCTAAATTTGTTTTTATGAATCTTGAAGATTACAAAAATCAGAAACCAAAAAAGATTGAGCAAATTGATAAACAGTTTTTAGAGAAATTAAATAGTATTGTTAAGATCTGCACAGAATCATTTGAAAAATATGAATATAGCAAGGCAAAAGAAGAAGTTGAAAGATTTTTCTGGAAGGATTTTGCAGATAATTATGTTGAAATTGTAAAGGGCAGGATTTATAATGAAAAAGGAGACAAGAAAATTTCTGCGCAGTATACTCTTTATAATTCTCTTTTAGTGATTTTAAAATTGTTTGCCCCGATTCTTCCATTTATTACTGAAGAAATTTATCAAAATTATTACAAGAAAAAAGAGAAAACAGGATCAATACATTTGTGTGGCTGGCCAGAATATAAAAAAGTTGAAGATACAAAAGAAATTGAGGTATTTTATGAAATTCTCGGAAAAGTAAGACAAGAAAAATCCTCAGCAAAGAAAGCAATGAATTCTGAGATTGTTTTGACAATTGATAAGAAAGATAGGCAAACATTAAAAAACATGCTTGATGATTTGAAGGCGGTTACAAGGTCGAAAGATATTAATGGGGGGAAGTTTGAGGTTGAATTTTTATAAAATGGATGAAAAACAAAAATACGAACTTGAAAGTGTTGTGGAAGAGTTAGAGCAGTATCGGGGCAGGCACACAGAGTTGATTACTGTTTATGTTCCTACTGGTTTTAATATCAATCAGGTTACGAGACAGTTAGATGAAGAGAAAGGCACAGCGACGAATATAAAGTCAAACTCGACGAGAAAAAATGTCATAAATGCCCTTGAGAAGGCTTCTCGGAAATTGAGGGAGCTTGGGAAAACTCCCAAGAATGGCGTGGCTGTTTTTTCTGGAAATGTTTCTGATGTTGAAGGTAAGGAAGATTTGAGAGTCTGGGCAATTGAGCCTCCGAAACCATTAAAAGTTAGAATGTATCGGTGTGACCAAACTTTTGTTCTTGAACCTTTAAAAGAGATGTTGGAGACTGATGATATTTATGGTTTGTTGTTAATTGAGAGAAAAGAAGTGACTATTGGGATTTTAGAAGGAAGTTCAATTAGGATTTTGCAAGAAATGACTTCTGGGATTCCGAGCAAGGTTAGGGCAGGAGGGCAATCCTCACAGAGGTTTCATAGAATCACAGAGGGCATGGCAAAAGAATTTTTCAGAAGAGTTTCAGATGAAATGAAAAAGTTGTTTTTTGATAATAAAAAATTAAAAGGGATTTTGATTGGTGGGCCGATTCCAACTAAAGAAGAATTTTTAGAACAGGGGCAATTGGCAACGGCATTGAAAGATAAAGTCCTTGGTGTGAGGGATATTGGCGATACTGGTATGCCTGGGTTGAGAGATTTAGTAGAGTCTTGTAAAGATATCTTAGCAGAACAAGAAGCGACAATACAGAAAAAAATTCTTGATGAGTTTTTTGCGATGCTTGCTAAGGAACCAGAGAAAGTTGCTTATGGTGAAGCAGAAACAGAGCAGAGATTAAATGAGGGTTCTGTTGAAAAATTGATTTTGTCAAAGTCACTGGGTAGGCCAAGAATAAAAAGTTTTCAGAAATTAGCAATGAATAGTTCTGCAGAAGTGCATCTTGTGTCAAAGGAAACATCAGAAGGGGTGCAGTTTGATAATTTGGGGGGGGTTGGGGGCATTCTTCGGTTTGCGATTCATGTTTGATTTTGACTTGCCGAAGGCGGGGAAAGAGTGCTGTCTCGCAATTTCATTTAACATCGCGATTAAAAACTAGAAAACTAATTGCCCCGCCTTCTATTAGCCCTTAAAGAAGGTCTAACTTTTGGAGCTCTGATTGTGCTGTTTCTTAATCCACGCGCTTTTGTTCCTGCAGATGTGAGTCCTTTGTATACTCTTGACATATGTACTGGTTTTGTTATGAATGAAAGTTCTTTATCAGATTTGATTTCTGGTCTTTTTGGGTCTACTAATATAACTTCAAAGAAATAATGCATTCCATCTTTTCCAACCCAATAGGAATTTAGCACACTTAAGTTAGTATATTTTTTTGCAACCCTTTGTTCTGCGATTTCCTTGTAATTCATTGACAATGGTTTTCGAATTGTCATCCTTTTTGACCTACGGCCCTTTCTTGGTCTTGTTTTTTTATGGCCTCCACGTTTGATTCTTACTCTAACAACTATAATCCCTTTTTTTGCTTTGTAACCTAATGCGTGTGCTTTGTCTAATCTTAATGGTTTGTCTACTTTTACAATAGAATCTCCCTTTCTCCATTCAATCATTCTCTTTCTAAGTGTTTCTTTCTCGGGTTTTTTCCAAGCCTGTCTTAAATAATAAGATATTCCTTTTGCCATGATTAAAAGATTTAAAGAAGGTTTTTAAAGTTAATGTTGGGACTGGTGGTTATTCAACTTGAAATCAAATTCAGTTAAAATTAATGCGAGTTCTGGGGGGACATTTCTTTCTGATTCTGGATGTAGGACTTTCATTTTTATTCCATAATGTGTTTCCTCATCATCTGTAATCCATTCTCCTGGAATCACTTCAACCCTATAACCTGTTAGTGGGATATCATATCTGCCGTCTCCGTGATCATATGCTATCTTTCTTAATCTAGTATTAGGGGTCGCAGTCCCCTCTATTGGTGAAACATAAATATCTTCCTTTAACATGCGTCTTTGAAAAATCCAAGGTATAAAAACATTATTGTGGTTGTGCTTTCATATTCTCCACACCCCACCCCTTTGAATCACCTTTCCGTCGACAATCATCTTGGCATGCTTCATGCTTTTGACAATATCCCAATGAATAGCACTGTCGTTGCCACCGCCATTTTCTTTATATGCCATGCCGAGAGCGAGATGAATTGTTCCCCCTATTTTTTCATCGAATAATAAATTATTAGTGTATTTTGTTATTTTGGGATTTGCACCTATTCCAAATTCACCTACATAGGAAGCATTTTCATCTGCTGCTAACATTTGTTTTAGAAATTCTTCATTTTTTGATGCTCTCGATTCAACAACCTTTCCGTCTTCGAATTTTAGATAGATGTCTGTGACCTCTTTTCCACTTCTCACTGAAGGATATTCAAATTTTATAAAACCATTTAATAATTCTCGAAAGGGGGCCATGAAAACTTCTCCAGCAGGCATATTTTCTACTCTGTCTAGGTCATGAACAGCCTTATCTCCGTGCACTTTGAATTTCAAATCAACACCCGCCCCAATCAAATGTACCTCACTGCCTTCTTTAAATTTAGATTTTATCTTATCTAATTTCTTTTTTAGTTTTTTCCAGTCAACATCAATCGTTGCACCATAAACAAAATTTTCATATTCTGTTAAAGACATTTCAGCTTCTTGTGCAAGAGCTAAACAAGGGAAGGCAATTGTGACTCTTTTTATTTTTTCTCTTGTGTTACAAACGTAATCTGAGATAATGTGGGTTACTTTTCCTCTTTCTGTTTGTTTTTTTGAATCTGCACTTGTTAATTCTCTTGTGTTTAATTCTGTATCTACACCAATGTAACCTTGTGATTGTTTTATAGTATCAAACCAGTAATCGGGGAAATGTTTGAGTTGTTCTTTTGTTGCATGGTTAAAATAAAAATCTGAAATATCTGGTAGACCTATCTTTGTTATTGGTATTCCTCTATTGATTATTACTGCTTTGTAAAGTTCGGTTAGAAAAGGTGTTGCTTCATGCCCCCCAGAGAGGATTACCTTGTCTCCTTCTCTCATTTCTATGCCGAATTTAACTGCGAGTTGCGCGAGTTTTCTCGCTCTTGTGTCTATTGGCATCTTAATATTCTCAGAATTAGTAGCCCTGAGGTGCTAATCACCTTGGTCTTTTGTGTTATTTGATGTTTAAAAGCTTTTATAAAATATGAGGCTGCCAGGATTTGAACCTGGGACCCCTGCCTTATCAGAGCAGTGCGCTACCTGGCTGCGCCACAGCCTCTCGAAATTTGTCCACTTTTTAAAGTCGTGAACTGGTCAAGAATAACTAAACTCTTAACCGAAACTAGTCAGGATTATTTCTTTTTAAAGTTTATCAATAGCCCAACTAAACACATTATTCCAAACAAAATATTTAGAGAACCTTCAATACAGTTTCAGTTTGTTTGTCTAACCATTCTGATACATCTCCAGAAGTTATCTCTTTTTCATTATTTTTCTTTTAGTATATTTATAGGAACCCTAATTCCGTCTATTTTTGTATAATATCCTTTGGGATTTTTCTTTAGGTCTAATCCTTGTTTTTTCGCTTCTAGTTTTGTGAGGATTATCTCTGGCGAAACATTCGGTGCAAATAAGCCTTTAAACCAGTCTAGTATTTTCATTCTTTAGAACCTGTGAGAATAGCTCCTAAAATGACTAGTCCAATCCCTGTATAAATTAAAAATTTATTTCCAGACAAACTAAGAGCAACTATAACAGCCCCGACCCCAATCATTCCGACTCCTATTTTTCTCATCATTTTAAAATTTAAAATCCCCATATAAAGAATATGAATTTGATTTCTTCTTTTTCTTCTTTTTTGTTGTTTTCTTCTTCTTTATGGATGTTCTTGGTTTAACTTTGTGAGTTCCTAAATGTTTTTTAATCGAGGAGAGACTTTTCTTGCCCTTTAATCTATTGCAAAGTTTATGAACTACGAGAGTATTTGCAGGAGTGGTTTTGCCTCCCTTAGTGTGTGCTCTTTTATGGTCAAATTCTGCATCAAAAAAACTTTTTATTTCTTTATGACAAATTTGACAGATATGTCTTTTTTTACCTTCCCATAACCATCTCTTTTCGGGCATAGTTATGCTTCTTTTTTTATCTTTTTTTGAAC
Organism: Candidatus Woesearchaeota archaeon; assembly: GCA_964651205.1. Taxonomy (GTDB): domain Archaea; phylum Nanobdellota; class Nanobdellia; order Pacearchaeales; family GW2011-AR1; genus CAZYXM01. Next base: position 3,821 of record CAZYXM010000016.1, on the reverse strand, counting down.
TCTTGCCCCATAAATCCAAATCTCCACTATTTGCCATTATTTCTCCATGTTTTTCAAATTAATAAATGTATGTATGTTTGCAACAAATACCCGAATAGAATAACTCAACTCAATCAAAATAATGCGTTAGAGGGTTATTATTTCTTTTAGTCTAATAATCAGTTTTTTCTTCTTCCAGGAATGAAGTCTACAATAAGAAATAGTGAATATAATTAATATAAACATTATCAAAGACCCTCTTAAAACAAAAAAATAAACAAGGAGTATTGAGATGAAAATAATATCTCCAATAAATGTAAAGTTTTTGAATCTTAAAATATCTCTAGATAGTTCTTCTTTTTCTGAAGCTGTTAAATTTTTACCCTTCTTTGAAAGAGTGGCGTGAAGTTCAGTTTTTTCCAGCTTTAAAATTTTCTTTAACAATCTTTTGGACTTTTCTTTCCTTCTTTCTTCTTTTTTATTTTGCTCTTCTTGTTCTTTTTTCTCTTTTTCTTTCCTTTCTTCTTTTTCTTCTAAGAATTTTTTACTCTTGGAAATACAATTTTTGCAAAATTCTTCTCCTTCAAGATCATATCCTTCAAATACCCCCAATTTTATATCACAACCTAAACATTTACCCATGTTATTTCCCACCAAATAAACTATTTAAAATTATCATAAGCTAAAATACTTAATCAAATAAAAAGCAATCATAACTCCGAGAAAAGAACTCAAGGTCATCACGAATCCTAACCAGAAATAAAATTGTTTATCTGTCATATTAGAGAATCCCCTGACATTTAGCTTTTTCAGTTAGAAGGTTTAATGTGTTTTCTACTCTATCAACCTCAACCCCTAAATCTTGTTTGTAGATTCCTTTGATGAGGCTTCCAATCACAAAGACTCTAAGTCTTATTCTTCTCATAACAATTAGTCTTCTAATCATTGGAATTAGAGCAATAAGAAAAAAGAACCCAAATGCAAGAAGAAAAATCTTAAGACTTCCTGTTGCAAAAAAAGAGGGAATGGCTACTCCCGTAACCAAAACAAAAAATATTGCTATTGTTGAAAGTTGAGAACTATAAATTCTTTGATATTCTAAATGCTGAAAACCTAATTTATTTTTAAGAAATTGAATCTGTCTTTCTTATTAGGGTCGAAGGCAATCATAGATTTAACCATAAAAAATAGAAGGAAATAGACTATTTAAAGTCTTGGACAAAATGGACACGACTGCGCCACAGCCTCATTAGAATTAAAATAAAAAGACAGTTTATAAAAGTTATGAGTTTCTCTTTTTTGCATATCTTAAGAATTCTAAGAAGAAACCAAGGAATAAGATGTCTATAATCGCAAACCAAACAAATACGACATTTGCAAGATTGTTAAAGTAGAAATATAATGTTAATCCAGCATAAACTGCCTTGTAAACTACACCAAGTTTTACTAGGTCTATATTTTGATACATTCTTCTATAAACAAAATAATAACCCACACCCATGGCGAATACAAAAGCAGCAGCCATTTGCAAATACATTGGATAAACTGGGAGTGTTATATTAAAAAAATTGAAAGTCTGTTTATAAAAAAGGAAGAACAAGATTCCAAGGATAAAATCATAAATAGCAGCAATTAAAAAAAGTCCTTTAAAAAATTTATCAAACTTGCTTCTTGATTTGTCTTTTGTCTTCTTCATTTTATCCTTTTAACTTAAGCAGGACTTTTTCGTTTTTTACAGTCCAACCCAAAATCTCGAGTTTTAATGGGATTGTTTTGATATAGCATTTGTCTTTGCTGTATGCTTTGACTTCAATGCTTTCTTCAAGCTTTGTGATTGTGACTTGTTCTTTTGACTTCACACCTGGAGCAGAGACCTCATAAACGAGAGCTTCGGGTAGTCTCCTAAAATTTGAGGTCGCTTCAACTTTTGGAAGTTTAGATCTTCTTTGTGATTCTTTTTTAGATGTCTCTGTGGTTATTAGGGGTTCTTCATTAATATTCTTCATTTGTTGGACATTGTTCATTGTTGGTTTTCCAGTTGTGATTTGAATCTTAAATCCTTTAGGTTGTGCTCTTGTCATGTTTGGATCAACTGAACCCATCTGTTTTTCTAATTGTTTTATTAAAGAATTCATCATCCCCTGAAGACCAAAGGGCATTTTTATCTGATTTTCAATTTCATCTGTTTCACCAAGCATTCCGTAGCCTTCTTTTTTCGCCTTGCCTCTTAATTGAATCCCACAATAAGGACAGAAAGAAAATTTCTTGTCTATTCTCTCATTACAATTCTTGCATCTTTTTTTAAACATATATTTTATACTCGGTGTTTGCTTTTAAATGTTTGTTTAGGTTGATTATATGTAATGTTGGATTTCAGACTTTAGATGGTTGAGTTTATGGATTTCTCTTACAACACCTTGGGCTGGTCTGAATTCTCTCACCATATACTGTGGTGAGAATGTTTTTACATGTCTAACTTCCTTGAGAAAATTCTTAAAGTAAAGGAGAACACCGAGCCTTGCTATCCCAGAAATAAAGAACAAAGATAAAAGGCCGCTCATAATTGGAAGGTTCGAGAAGACCAATATGGAACCAATCCCTGCACCAATAAATAATCCAATCCCATTTAATAAATTTGCATACGAAACTCCAAAACTTCTCTGGTCTTGCTTTAGTGAATCATATATATAATTGCTCGCAGTTAGATTGAATCCAGCCCACCCCAACCCCGCCACAAACGACGCCACTGTTGCAAGATAATAAGGATTTTTTGAGATAATCCATGTGAGGGGGGTAAGTGCAACGAATAATGCAGAGAATTTTATGATTGCTATGTTGCCGAATTTGTCTGATGCTTTTCCCATTAGTGGATAAAATATTAGTTGGAAAATTATTGTTGAAACAGTAATGGCCATGAACCAGACATAGCTGAGTCCTAGGGTTTTCAAGAGATATACTGCAAAGAACGGGCTTGCAATGTTTATAGCTATTCTGAATGTAGAAGTGAAAATAGTGAATCTTCCTAGGGGGGTTTCTTTTAGGTTTTTCATGAAACTATTAAAAGAAAAATAATTTCTTTTCATTACATTTAATCTTGGTTCATATTGTTTGGACAAAAGACGAAGGCAGATTATTCTTGCTAGGAAGGCAATAGTGAAAAGAATTGAAAATCCTATAAGAACAATGCCTGCTGTTCTAAACTTGTCTAATAAGACTGCTCCTAGAATCATAAATATGACTCCTACGAAACTGTTTATTCGGTTCCGTTTTGCAAAATATTTTCCTCTTTCACCTTCATTGACTAAAGAACCCATCCATGAAAACCAGGGAGGGTATGTGGGGGCGCTGACTATATAGAATAATGTAATGAGCCCGAGAACAATCCATGAGATGTTTGTGTATCCATATATGAAGAGAAGGCCTGCGGCAATTAGTGGCAGGAACATCAAAGTTTGTAATAGAACACTTATCCAGACAACCCTTTTTCTTGAGAAGTTCCCAAACCATTTGGAGGTCTTGATTTGTATGAGTGGGGGAATTAGACTAATAAGTGCGTTTAGAACTCCTATTTGGCTTGAAGTTGCATTTACTGCTAATGCAAAAGGGGTGAAGTAAGAAGGTCCTAGGCTGCTTGATGCAGACGAAAAACTTCCTTCGCTGATGCTGTAATTAAGACTTTTATTTATTTTTTTAGCAATAATTGGGTGGTCTTCGTCTAGTTTTTTCGCCTGCTTTTTCATTTAATCTTTTTGGTTAAGAGGTTATAAAAGGTTTTTGATAAAAATAAATGCGCGGACCGGGAATCGAACCCGGGTCACAACGTTGGCAACGTCGTATTCTGC
>CAZYXM010000015.1:0-10976 GCA_964651205.1 Candidatus Woesearchaeota archaeon | reverse complement strand
CCCATATAAATATTAAACTTATATCCTTTAAAAACAATTTCTAAACCCTAAAGCATACTACAGAAATCTATAAAAGTCCGACTTTCTTCTAATTTTTATGACATATTATTGTAAGCAATGCAATACAGAAATAACAGATAAAGAATATACTTATTCTCTAAAAAAATTTAAACAGCCACTTTGTAGGGCTCATCAACAAAATGATCCAGAATCAAGTGGATTATCTGAAAAAGAGAAAGATTACAGATATAGCATGGTTAAAGGGCGAATAGCAGAAACATTAATAGAAGAATTATTTTTATCCCTAGATTATAGTGTTTTTAGATATGGTATGGAAAATACAGTCCCAGGAGTTATGAAGTTATTAAGGGGAGTTAGGGGAGATGTTGCAGATAACATAAGAAGAATGCCTGATTTTGTGATTCAAAGCAATAGTGGGGGAAATAAAGGAGAAGTTTATTTTGTTGAAGTTAAATTTAGGGCAAATGAAGAATTTTCAATAAAAAATTTACCAAAAGACTATCCTTTTGAAAACGCATATTTTATTCTTGTTTCAAAAAAGCATATTAAATGCATAACTTACAAAGAATTAAAAGACGGAAAAGTAATAAGTCCTAAATCTCAGAACTATTTAGGAAGTAGAAAAGAGTTCGAATTGGATAAAAATGTAATAATTGAATTCTGCAAATTTGCGGTTAAGTTTTTTGAGAATGTTTAGAGAGAGTGTTAATTTAGAAGTTGGGAAGCGAGAAACTGCAAAGTTGAGGAATAATTAAAGTTCATTCAAAACTTGAGATTTTTTATTATGATATTCATCCTGGGTGATTAATCCTTCATCAAGAAGCCCTTTTAATTCCAATAATTTTTCTTTTATTTTAGATCTCACAACATTCTGAAGTTCAGAATCCGAGCTCTGTTTCCCCACAATGATATGACTTGCACCAGATTTCGCCCTTTGCTCTTCAATATCTCTCAATCTTCTTTTCTCTACCCATTCTTCTTCTTTTTCTTGCGCAATACAATAGATTTTTTTAGCCTGTTCTTTTGGAAGGCTATCCACAACTATTTCTTTGTCATCTTCAAATTGAAAAATCAATTTAGAACCAAATACATGATCTGATAAGTGAACATCAACTAAATCCTTCCATAAATAATCTATAAAAATTGCTCGCAATATTTTTGGCTCGTGCTTTAAAACTCTTTTATTGGTTACAATAATCACATGGGGCATTAAGTTTAAAAGTGGTTTCTGTTGGACTGCCGCACAAAGATGCTTTTCTCCTCCTGTATATAATTTTTCTGCGCGCTTTAATGCTTTTTTAAGAAGATCTTCTCTTTGCTCTTTATTTATGTTTTCTCCAAGTGGCATTTTATTTTTTATCTAATCACACCTTTCTTCTATTCTATATTTAGTGATTGTCCGAGTTTTTTTAATTGGATCTGCTTCAGATCTATATGTAAATTTAGAATCTTCACCTAATGAAGTATCATACTGAGAAATAAACTCTACAATTTCATCAGGATTAATATAATGTCTAACCGAATCTTTCCATTCATCGTTAAGTGTTTGCCAGTTAAATGTAACTGTAAACCATCCAGCCTCATTATCTACATTTTTTAAAGAAACAGTGCCTGTTTGATAAATTCCCTTTCCAAAAAGCTCAATATTCTCTTCCTGAAGCCCACTTATTTTTTGAGCTTTAGGATAATAATCATAATTTTCTGTAACCTCGTAAGGAATCTCTACATTTCTACAATTCTTTAATGTTTTAACAACATTTCCAGTTATCGATGAGCCTCTATTCGCATTAGTATCCAAGATTATGAAAAACCCGACTAGTAAAATTAATAAAAATATTGGAATAATTATCTTTCCCTGAGCTTTTTTCATAATAAACTTAACAATCTTAGCTATTTAAAATTTATTATACTATTTACACCCCATTTTAAAAACTTCACACCCTTTATTCCACCATGAAACCCCAACAATCCCCCCACCCCACCATCCTCACCACCCTCCTTTTCACATTCATCCTAACCCTCTCCCTCTATTTCCTCTACCCAATTCAATCAACCTCAACATCACCCTTAAACACCCCAACCCCACCCAACACCGCAACCCGCATCATAGACGGCGACACCTTTGAATTATCAACCGGCCAAAAAGTCCGACTTATCTGCATAGATACTCCGGAAACTGGAGAACCAGGCGCCCAAGAAGCAACAGATTTCCTTACAGAATTAATTTTAAACAAAGAAGTCAGTCTCGAAAAAGACATCAGCGAAACAGATAGATATGGCCGACTTCTCAGATATGTTTGGGTGAATATTAGTCTTGAAGGGGGGAGCGAGAGCGAGGAAGAAGTTTTTGTTAATAAGGAGTTGGTGAAAGAAGGTTATGCAAGTGTGTTTAGGTACGGAGATGATTTGGCTAGGTGTGATGAGATAGAATTTGGATATTAATTTTTTATGCTTCTCATCAACCCAACTCGAAAATACCCGTTGCATTACCCCCCCAAAAAAGAGTGTTTGGTTTGATAAAATTATCCAATAAACTATAATTAACTAATAAAAAAGAAAGGATTAACTCTCACCCTTTTTTAACTATTCCAACTATCAAACACACAATCCCTGCCCATGACACCGGATTCATAAAAATACCTCCAAGCCCTCCAAGAATTATCCAGAATAAAAACTCAAAAAATTGCATCGCAATTCCAGTAGTACTTATAATTAAAAAAGTAATCAATGCATTTAAAATCATTCCAATAATTATTAAGAAAACTCCAAATTTGATAAAATCTCCTTTTTTCATATCTACTCAAACAACTGAAATTATATAAATCTTCTGCGAAAGCATGAATTGTTAGCGTAGTGCCTAATCAATAAATTTGGAAAACAATATCTTTTTAGGTAGAATTAGAATTTTTATGCCCTCATTCTCTCATAAGAATTTTGAGCTCTCTGTGCAGATGTAGTCAAGGGTTTTTCTTCGTTTGGCCCTAAAGGTGTTACATAAGACTCTTGAGTTCTCTGTTCAGATGTAGTTAAAGGTTTTTCTTCGTTTGGCCCTAAAGGTGTTACATAAGAATTTTGAGTTTTCTGTGCAGATGTAGTTAAAGGTTTTTCTTCTTTTGGTCTTGATGAGTTTAAATTCTCATTAAACCTATATTCTTCTGTTGAATATTTTATTCTAGGAGTTTTAGTTTTATAAAACTGATCATAAAGAGTTTCATTTGCCATACTTTTGCTACTAAAGATCTCTTAATAAATTTACTGGTTACATTATCCCCCCAAAAGAGCGTTTGCCTAGGCCGGGCTAAAAAGCGAAAAATTATTGGTGATTTTGGGTCTAGAATTAGGCATTCTTAGCCATTTCAACAAGATTACCCTTTCTTTGTAAAAATGCAGCATCTTCTACAACATCTGTTGTATGTCGATTAACAACATAATGGCCACAATCTACACAAGCATTTTGGTATGCAAAATGATCTTTTGGCATACCCTCACAACAACTTATTGAACATTGTAAAGATTTAAAACTTGTAGCCTTTGCAATTAACTTTTGTGGACAATCATATAATTCTGACATCTCAAACAAACTCCCCTTAAGTTTATAAATATTATTGAATAGCATTACCTCCATTCCAAAAAGAGCGTTTGTCTAGACAAAATCTGGCAATAAACGACAATTAATAAAAAAAAGAAAGCATCACCTCTTTTTACCCTTTTCTAATTTTACCCTAATTTAAACCCTTCCAGGTTTCCGTACTTTTTTGACTCTTGAATATTGTCTAACAATATTTTTCTTTCTTTTTCATTTAGATCATAGTTTTCTAGACAAAATCCACAAACCGCCTTTACATTTCCTGCGCGGATTAAACCCTGATAAGCCGGGTTTCCATAAGCTCTTCTCTCTTTATACTCAAGCTTAGCAAAAGTACACGTATCTCCATCGTTATCTCCAAAATTGTCTGTTACTGGAGAGCCTTCTCTTACCGTTCGCGCTTCCATAGGACTTAACATTCTTTCTAACAAAAATTCCTTATATTTTTCAGGATCTTTTAATAAATCAAGGTTAGAATAAATGTCTCCATCATACTTTTTAAAGTCCTTTTTCCATTCTGGTTTGAGGCGGTTTAAATACCAAGAATCTAGCCGCCTTTCACAATCGAATTCTCTGATCTTTTTCAATTTCTTTGGTCTTCCCTGCTTAGCTCTTGGTCTTTTTATCCCAAAGCAGTTTTCTGTTGTAGTTAAATCAATTATTCTTGCATTATCAAACTCATTTTTCATCTTTGCTTCCCAAAGAACCCTACTGTACAATTCACTATCTGCTTCTTCTAAAGTTTCTTCAGATCCACTTCTTTTTTCAAGTGCCCCATCATCCCTCCAACTCTCCTTGGTCTCAAATAAGGGATAATGGCCATCACAAATTTTTTGTGTATGAAAGCATTTTATAGTGAAAGGCAAATCCATCACCCTACCTTGGCTTTCTTCTATGTTATGTTTATAATTCCTTGTCAGTCTGTATCCCAATTCTCCTTCAACTCTAAATCTATCAAACTTACCATCTTTTAACTTAGTAATTTCTACAATTCTTTCTTCCATATCTTGGTTTGAATTTTTATTTTCCATTCTTTTCACACCTCCCTTCTATTGATATGTTGAGTTTCCTTTGTTTTCTCTTGTTTGAAAGAGGACCATTTATGTTTGTTTTTTTGTTTGCCATTTTGTTGTGTTTATTTGGTATTTTTTTCTTTTAGTACTTCTGTGATGGCTTCAAGGTTTTCCTTTAATGTTTTCTTTTTCCAACCATCATCTAATCTATCGAATTCGTTTTCAGGATTTCCCCTTGCAAAGATAGCTCTACTGATCCCAGAGATTGCATTTTCTAGTATTTCTGTATTCTTTGTTCTATAGATTTCTAGCTTTCTGCTGTATGGGATGATGATTTCTTCACCATGTCTTTCTTCGTATGCCTTCATTTTTTGCAGTTCTTTTTCTGTGTATTCCATTTTATTTTAGTCCCCCTTTCAGTAATATCTTGAGTTTCCTTTGTTTTCTCCAGTTTGAAAGAGGACCATTTATGTTTGTTTTGTTTGCCATTTTGTTGTTTCCTTAGTTTTGGTATTTAGCTAGTGTTGCCTCTAGGTAGTTTTCGAAGCCCTGTTTGTAGTGCTTTGTGCTGCAGCCCTTTTCTAGGTGGATTTCTCCAGGCCTTAGGCTGTGGTTTTCTTGGGCTTTTCTGTAGGCTAGAGTTGCTAGTTCCTTCAGTCGTTCTAGTTGCTTTTTGTTTGCCCCTCTTGTTGGCAGATTTAGGATTTGGTTGTGGTTCAGGATTTTGTAGTTTCCTGCGCCAGGATTCCAGATTGCTCCAGTGATTCCACCGATTTCTTGGTCTACTAGGTCTGTTGCCTCTAGTGGGCTCAGCTTTCCTTGCCTTACTGCTTTTAGTGTTTGTGTTGCCATTGTGTTTGGTCCTCCATTGTAAAAATAAGACTCAAAAACTCTACTTAAATCTCTGTTGTAGAGATATCTACAACACCACTTTATCTATCAATTTTCTTAGAGATTATTAAGATGAAACAAAAAAACAAACAAATCACATTCGAACTAATTCTAGAGGAAATCCTCTGGGGGCAGGAGAGTAATACTTTAAACTCAACTCCTGCCCCAAACAAACAAATCACACTCAAAAAACTGAAAGGAGGTGAAAGAGAATGGAAGAAAAATATGAAAAATCAGAACAGCAATTAGCAGCAGAAAGATTCACTCGGAAAAACCATGAAAATCTTTCAAAGGATTTTTCAGAAAATATTAATTGCCGCCCACCTAATGACAATCTCTTAGAAAAAGCAGGAGATCTCTGGATTCAAGCAAATGACTCAGAAAAAGCTGAGCAATTTTATGAAAGAGCGGGTCGATATAAATATGCGCATGCAGCAAAAATGTTTGAGAAGATAAATGACTCTCAAAGAGCTAAAAGATTCTGGGCACTTGCAGCACAAAATCCCACGGGATATGGTGATGAACTAGACCGGAACTCTGCAATATACTGGGAAGCAGCAGGAGAGATACAAAAAGCAATAAGCTTTACTCAAAAAGCAATAAACCTTTTTAGAATGCAGGAGGGAGGTTACGATTTACATGGAGACCCAAAAAATGGAAACTCTGAAGCAAGAATTTTAGAGAGAGAAATAGAAAGATTAGAAAAGATACTAGATGAATAAGGGTGGCTTAAAAAATCTTTAAAAAACTGTAGTAGAAAATACCACAACAGAAGAGAAACAAATAAAAGGAGGTGGTCCCTTTTTCTTTCATGAAAAAAGAAGAAAAAGAAGCAGTTAACAAATATGCAATATCTGCAGAAGAATATCACAAATGGAGAACTAAGGAAAATCCTCAAGGTTGGTTTTACAATGACTTTTTAGAGATGCCTGCAACATTAGAATTATTAGGGCAGGTAAAAAATAAAAAAATTCTTGATTTTGGATGTGGAACTGGAATTTATTCAAAACTTTTAGCAAAAAACAAAGCAAAAGTAAAAGGATTTGATATATCTAAAGAAATGCTTAAAATTGCCAAAAATGAAAATCCCAAATTAGATTTAAGAATAGGTTCTGGGTATAAATTTCCATTTAAAGAAAAATTTGATATTGTTTTAGCTTCATTAGTGGTTCATTACCTTAGGGATTGGGATAAAATGTTCAAGGAAGTTTCAAAAGTTTTAAATAAGGGGGGTTTATTTATTTTTTCAACAGGAAATCCAGTTGCAGAAGCAAGAAAAAGGATTAATATAGGAAATAAAAAAATAAGTATTTTAGATAATTATTTTAATGAAGGAAAAATTTATGGCTCTTGGAAGGATAATAAGGGCAAAAAGATGAAGATGTCTTCTTATCATAAAACTTATGATACTATCATTAACACAATAATCAAGAATGGATTTGAAATAGTGGGATATAAAGATTGTTTTCCCCTAAACAAGGCTAAGAGATTATTCCCAGAAGATTATGCAGAATATTCAAAAAAACCTTTTTTTTGTGTTTGGAAGGTGAGAAAAAAATGAAAAAACAAATAATTTTAGCATCAACATCCCCCCGAAGGCATTTTTTAGCAGAAAAAATGGGTTTAGATTTTAAAATCGTCCCAAGTGATTATGAAGAAGATATGACTATGAAAATGTCTCCTAAAAATTTAGTTATGGCTTTAGCTTATGGCAAGGCATTAGATGTTGCCAAGAGATACAAAAAAGGGATTGTTATAGGTGTTGATACAATTGTAGTATTCAAGGGTAAAAAGTTAGGGAAACCAAAGAATGATCAGGATGCATTCAAAATGCTAAAAAGTTTTTCAAATAAATCTCAAAAAGTTTATTCTGGGATGGCATTAATAGATTGTAAAACCGGCAAGACAATTAAAGATTATGAAGTATCTAAAGTAAAATTTAGGAAAATGACAGACCTTGAAATAAAAAAATATATTCAAACAGGAGAACCTAAAGATAAAGCAGGAGCTTATGCCATCCAAGAACTTGCATCTATCTTTATAGAACGTGTTAATGGATGTTATTCTAACATCATGGGGTTGCCTATACAAAAGTTATATCAAAATCTTAAAAAGATGGGTGTAAATATATTCGAATATAAAAAATGGAATCTGAAAAAATAACTAAAGTTTTAGAAAAAATAGGTCTTTCTCCAAATGAGATTAAAGTTTACTTAACCTTAAATGAAAATGGGTCTAAAACTGCAGGAAAAGTTTCAAAATTAGCCCATATTGATAGAAGTAGTTGCTATAATTCATTAAAATTATTACAAGAAAAAGGTCTTGTTAGTTATGTCATAATAGCAAATATTAAATGGTTTCAAGTTACAGGTCCAAGAAGATTGTTAGATTATTTAAGAGAACAAGAGGAAGATATTAAATCTATAATTCCAGCACTTCAAGAAAGACATAAAGGGAAAAAAATAGAAGGTCAGGTAAGAATGTTTAAAGGAATTAAAGGAATAAAATCAATATTTTTAGATATGGCGAGAACAGGAAAAGATAATTTTGCATTTGGCTCAGAAGGTCAGTTTTCAGAAGCAATGCCTGAATTCGCATTACAATTTGATAGATTAAAAAGAGAAAGCAAGATGAAAACTCAACTTTTAATTAGAAGGGGAAGAAAAGAAATAGACAGCACAACAACAACTTATAGATATCTTCCAGGAATACCAGAAAGCCCCGCAGTAACCAATATTTATGGGGATAAAATAGCAATAGTTATTTGGACAGATGAACCTGAAGGAATAATTATAGAAAACAAAGCAGCTGCTCAAGCCTACAAAGGATTTTTTGATTTTATGTGGAAAAAGGCGAAAGAGGAATGAATATAGAAAAAACAATCAATTAGTTATCCTAGCAGCCCTCCTCTTCACATCCTCCCTAACCACCTCAATCTATCTCCCCTAATCCTTGCTTAACTTCTTTTGAATCTTCTTCAACTCTTCTTCATTCTTAGCAACCGGAAAAATAATCGCTTTGAATTCACAATTTTTACAGATATATGTTGGAGTTCCCGCACCATGCAAAGCAAACGATTTAAACTTAACATTCATATCTTGACTCCCGCAATTAGGACAAAATCTTAATTTATCTCCTTGAGGTGGAAATTTTTTAAATAAATAGATGACGATATAATAAAGTATAACTGCACTTATAATCAAAACAATAATTTGATAGATAATCCCATAATCCATAGATCTAATAAAAATCCATTGCTTTTAATCCTTCCGAATCTTCTGTCAAACTCAAACCCCCACCCCACATTACCCCCTCCAACAAAGAGTGTTTGCCTAGACAAAGTCCGGCAATAAACGACAATTAATAAACTTTAAACAATATTTAATAAAATGAAACCCCAATCCCCCCACCTAATCATCCTCACCACCCTCCTCTTCACATTCATCCTAACCATCTCACTCTATTTCCTCTACCCAATTCAATCAACCTCAATATCACCCTTAAACACCCAAATTCCAGACAACACCGCAACCCGAATCATTGACGGCGACACCTTCGAATTATCAACAGGCGAAAAAGTACGACTTATCTGTATAGATACTCCTGAAACCGGAGAACCAGGTGCCCAAGAAGCAACAGATTTCCTAACAGAATTAATTTTAAACAAAGAAGTCCGATTAGAAAAAGACATCAGCGAAACAGACAAATACGGCCGACTTCTCAGATATGTTTGGGTTAATGTTAGTCTTGAGGGGGGAAGCGAGAGCGAGGAAGAAGTTTTTGTTAATAGGATATTGGTAAGGGAAGGTTATGCTAGTGTGTTTAGATATGGGGACGATTTGGCCAGATGCGATGAGATTGAAAAAGGGTAAGTTAACAATAATCTTAAAAACGCCAAACCTTTTTAAAAATAGGCCCTATAGGAAGAAGAGTTCTGATAAATTAATAAAATGACAAATGAAATACCTTATTTACAACACATCAATGAATTAGAGAAAATAATAGCTGGGCGAAAAATAAATCTAAGTAGAAAGGCGAAGTTAGCTTATAAAAAATACCAACATGATCTAGAAAGAGAGGGCAATTTTTGGTACTCTATTGATCTAAATTTTGGAGAACTCCCTGTTTTTTCAGAGAATTCTCTTCAAGAACTATCTAGATTAACATTAGATGTAAGATATAAGGGTAAACCCGAAGTTTTGCAAGAACAAGAATCTTTAGAACCCTTTAGTATGTTTGTAGAATTATTTTCTAAAGACGTTACTAAAAGAAATAGAATATATGGGGTAAAATCTCATATGGGACTTTTAGAAAATGAAAACACAGTTAGACAATATAAAGAAACTTTAGCAAAACATCTTTATTGTCCAACTGATGCAGATAAAAAAACAATTGTTAATGTAAGTGGATCAGTAGAATTTCCAAAATGTATTGAATTTGGCTCTGCTAGTCGTATTAATGGATACACCCGTACACATTTGTGGTCTATTAATAAAAAGTTAGATTATGTTAATCAAGCTATGGAGATATTCTTTAGAGAGCAAGGGTTTGATACTTCTGAAGTAGACTTAACAAAGAAAATCGACCAAATCTATAAACGAACAGATAAAAAAGAAAAAGATATTGTGAGGACTTCTCAAAGAACATTAAGAGGTCTTAAAAAAATGAAAAAAGTAGATTTAAAAGACAAACAAATAACCCAATTAAAAAGTTACCTCCCTAAGTTATTAAAATTAGATGAGGGTATCCAATTGTTACTAGAAACTCAACGAAGTCCAATTATTTTTGATCATCTATTAAAAGATTTTAAATTACCTAACGTTCAAATAGGGAATATCTCAGATTTTACAAAAAAGATGGGAGAATTCGCTAATCAAGATGAGCCTGGAAAAGTATTTAGAAGAATGGAGTCTATTTTTGGAGATTTAGAAGATACTGCCATAGATTCTCCAGAATTAACAGAGTTTTTTACACAAAGAAAAGAATATTATCAGGGTTTAGCAACTAGTTCTGGAAATTAATTAATAGATACTCCTACTGCGACAAAGAAATAGACGAAGAACAAAAACACCTGCTTATGATGACCAAGAAGGCAGGTAAAATCCTAGCATTTGAACCTTTTCATCCAGAATGTTATGAGAAGTTGTTTAGGGGGTGTTAGGATTGCGAGAAATAACTAAAACTTTTGTTTTGAAACATATCTTTTAAAGGTCATTCTTTTTTCAGCTTCACAAAATGTTATCTTAAACTGATCAAAAAATCCATCTCGCCCAATTATAATTTGTTCTTTCCCCGAATCTTCCTCAGGAACAACAATTGGAATTGTGAATAAGCATTCTTCCCTATCTTTTCCAAATATTACTTCAATATAGCCGTCTTTTGCTTTAATCTTTTTACCAGTAATCCCTGTAACCTCATTATCTCCCACATATTTAACACCCAACACTTCAGCAATATCCTTGGGA
>CAZYXM010000014.1:0-11068 GCA_964651205.1 Candidatus Woesearchaeota archaeon | reverse complement strand
AATTATTCCTTGCCCTTGCATCCTAATTATATTTTTTATTGGACTCAGATAAATGTTGAAGATTTTTTCTGGTTATTGGATTGGCTGAGAAATATCTCCTGGAAAGGAGACGAGAAAACAGGAAAGATGGTTTTACCCTACTCAAAATCTGTTAGAGATAAATTTAAAGAGGCAAAGAGAGCCTTGGAGTTGTTGGGTGTTGAGCACACGGTTGTTTTAGATAATCTTGTATTAGACAATATGACAAGCAGAGCATTATTATTGAATCTTGGTTTGAAATACGATTCTGATTTTAAAGAAGAGATAAGGATATTTGTTGAAGAGAACAAAAATAAAAAAGATGTTTTAGACATTGTAAATGAACTTTCTAAATTTCAGATAAAAGATAAGGCAGGGGAATTTATTGGGGCGAGGATGGGGCGGCCTGAAAAGGCGAAGCTTAGAAAATTAACAGGAAGCCCAAGTGTATTGTTTCCAATTGGGGATCAGGGGGGGAGATTCAGAAGTGTTAATGAGGCTGTTGAGGTGGGGTTTATTAAAGCAGAGTTTCCAACTTATTTTTGCGAGGATTGTGAAAGAGAGACAATTTACAAACAATGTGAAGTTTGTAAGAAGAAGGCAAAAAAGAGATTTTATTGTCGTGAATGTGGGTTTTTAGATAGGAAGTGTCAAGAACATTTTTCTCAGCCATACAGAAATCAAAAGATTGATTCTAAATATTATTTTGAAAAGGCTACTGAACTTTTAGACTACAAGTTTGGCGAGGTTCCCATTTTAATTAAGGGTGTTAGGGGTACGACTTCTGAAGGGCATGACTTTGAAAATATGGCCAAGGGTATCTTGAGATCTAAATATGGTTTGTGTGTAAACAAGGACGGCACTGTGAGATATGATGCTACAGAAATCCCGGTCACCCATTTTAAGCCTATTGAGGTCGGAACTTCAGTTGAAAAGCTAAGAGAAATGGGCTATGTGCGAGATATTCATGGAAATGAGTTAATAGAAGAAAACCAGATTTTGATGCTGATGCCTCATGATGTTATTTTGCCTGCTTGCCCAGAAAGCCCTGACGAAAGAGCTGATGATGTGTTTTTGAATATCACAAAATTTATAGACGAGGAATTAGAGAGGTTCTATAAATTGCCTAAATATTATAACCTTAAATCAAAAGAAGATTTAGTTGGGCATTTGGTTGCTTGTATGGCCCCCCATAATTGTGCAGGGGTTGTTGGAAGGATAGTTGGGTTTACAAAAATGCAGGGGCTTGTTGCAAGCCCGTTTATGCATGCTGCAATGAGGCGAGATTGCGATGGTGATGAGGCTGCTGTTATGATGTTGCTTGACGTGTTATTGAATTTTTCAAGAAAGTTTTTACCGTCTCATCGGGGCGGGACTCAAGATGCCCCATTAGTTCTAAATGCCCATATTCGGCCAGGAGAAGTGGATGATCAGATTTTAGATTTTGAAACTTGCTCTGAATATCCTTTAGAATTATACGAACTTGCTGAACAGAAGGAACATTCTTCTGAAGTTAACATTGAAACTGTGAAGACTTTGTTAAAGGAGGGAAAAGATCCGTTTATGAATATGGGTTTTACACATGATACTCATGATTTTAATTCTGGTGTTTTTAATTCTTCTTATAAGGTTTTACCTACGATGAAAGAGAAAGTTGACAAGCAGATGGAGTTGGTGGGAAAGATTCGCGCTGTTGATACTTCGGATGTTGCAAGGCTAATAATAGAGAGGCATTTTATTAGGGATATTCGTGGTAATTTGAGAAAGTTTTCACACCAGCAGTTTAGATGTGTGAAGTGTAATGAGAAATTTAGAAGGCCCCCGATGGCGGGGATTTGTACAAAATGCGGGGGGAAAATTATTTTTACCATTTCAGAAGGAAGCATAAAAAAATATCTAGAACCTGCTATTAAATTAGCAGATGATTATAATATCCCCGAGTATACAAAGCAATCATTAGAACTTGCCAAGCTTTACATTGAGAGTATTTTTGGGAGGGATTTGGATAGGCAAGTTGAGTTAAAGAAGTGGTTTTAGGAATGTTTATATTCTCTGACTTTGTTGATATTGGGTGGAGTTTTTGAAAAAGAAACAGAAGGTCAGACTCACAGAGGGGGAGGAGTTAATAGAAGAATATCTCGATGAAGAAGATATTAAGGCCATTCCACAAAAAGAAATTACTAACTTAACTGGAGATAATTGTTCAAAGAGAGTTGCAGACTTTTATCTTCAAGATTATAAGATTTATATCGAATTTCTTGGGAAGTGGAATAAGCCCAAAAAACAAGAAGAATATAGAAAGAAAATGAGGATATACCGCGAGAATAGTATTCCTTGTGTCTATCTCTTTCCCGATAATCTTGGAACTCTGGATTTTATTCTTAAGAGAAGAATAAAGAAAGAATTGCAGAAGAATTCTGGATTTCCTAACAATCTTAAATGGCAATTATTCAAGTGGAACTGGAAGATTCTTGTAGAAAAACTAGGATTAGCTCCTATCATATTGATATTCCTTATCTTTTATATTGATATTGTTTTATTTAGGGTTTTATTTGGGTTATTAGTTTTGAATACTGTTTATTATTCATTAAAAGATTCTTTCTTCAAAAAGATAGATTAGATTAAGAGTTTTGATTTCTATCAAAGATTAAAAGAAGGGCAAATAATAAAGAATTGTTGGAATAAGTAAAGCACCCATTAGAAAACCCCTCCGGATTCCAGCATAAATACAAGTTAGTCCGAGGATTGTTGAAACTGTAAGGATGTATAAGCCGAGAAAACCAGAAATCAGTGTTGTGATTATTATTAGGAGAAATAAAACAATAAAAGAGATTTTTGTGTAGTTTATTTTATGAATTATTCTTGCAAAAAGTTTTGAGAGATTTATTGTTAAAAAAGAAGCTATCATTGCTGTGATGACAATTGTGATGAAGATGTAGATTAGAACTGGTTGTGTAAGTTGCATTATTTGAGAAATTGCAGAGGCTGCTCCGGTTCTTTTTTTGTCTATTAAATACAATGTGAAAAAAGAAACTGCTAAGACAAGTGTGTTAATGCTTCCGAGTAAAATTAAAAATTGTTTTGTTTTTATTTTTTTAACTATTTGCGATCCGATGATTGCTGCTTGTGCTGAACCAAGCCCTGGGAGAAAAGAACAAATTGGAGATACGATTGTCGTAGCTAGTAGTGGTTTGTATAAATCTTTTATTTTGATTTTTAGTTTGGATATTTTTTGTTCTGGGATTTTTGTTCTTGTTGAAATTGAATATATTATTGTCGATGTCCCAAAAAGCCCTGTTAACAAAGGAAGTAATGGTTGCGACATGTTGAGATTTAAGACAGATAAGCCGAGAAAACCAGATAAAAGAAAAATAATTATCGCCCAAATTACAGAATGTTTTTCTTTTGAAATTAGAAAGATTGAAATCCAAATAAGAAAGAACGACATCATTTGCTGGATAAATCCGTCTAGCGCAGGAATTAATAGTGAAAAAATTGGAACAATGATAAATAAGAGGAGGATTGCAGATGCAGAACCAATTAAAGTTAAAAGGACTGCTTCGTGTGCTTTGCCTTTAAGTAAAAATTTGTGTCCAGGCATTACACTTAGAACGGTGTCTTCGTCCGGTGCTCCAAGATAGATTGATGGGATAAAATCCACAAAAGTGTGTGTAAGGGACATAGCTACAATGAATAAGATAAGTGAAATTGGAGAAAAAAAGTTTAATAAAAATAGTGAGGAAGATAAAAGTAAAACAGCGACGAGATTTGTGTGTATGCCTGGGATGAGGCCTGTGATTGTTCCGAAGGTTATGCCCAGGATTATGGCGAGGATTATTTCGAGCATTTTATTTTATCAACTAGAACTTGTTTTTGATTCTGATAAATTTCTTGAGTTCCATAAACTTTTATGAATTGACCTTGGGTGAGTTTTATTTTGTCAAAGAGAATAAATTTTGTTTCGTTTATTTTTTCTAGTGTGAAAACTGTTCTGTCTTCATAAATTTCAATTGAAGAGATTTTCCCTTGGGTTATGGGGGGTTGGGTTTGGGCGATTATAACTAAAGTGAAGATTCCTATTATTGAAATGATTAAAAATATTTTTACCTTGTTCATTTGACTTGCAATTCAATTATATCTTTATCTTTTAAAACATGGTGAAGACCAACACCTTGGCCTTGGAATTTTGCACTTGGGCCCCAGATTTTAATAAGTTTGATTTTTCTTGACAGACCTTTTAGAATTTTTTCTGCTGCGTTTTTTGTTGTTGAATCTTTTTTTAGAATCATGGGTTCTTTTGAAGCGGGCTTTCTTGGTTCTTTTGTATATATCCTTATAATAGGAAAGGTTTCAAAGATTTTCTTTTTTAATGTTTCAATTTCTTTTTCATTTGTTTTAGAAGAAAAGAGTAGAAAGTCGTATTTGTATTTGGATTTTAATGTTGCTTGGATTTTTCTTTTTTCTTTTTCTGATAATTTATCTGTCTTATTATATAATATGATTAGTTTGGCATTTGTTTTGGGTATGTGGCTTAGAGACTCTTTGATTTTTTCTCGGTTGTCTATAACAAGGAGAATAGTGTCTGTTGAGTATAATAGTGACTTGTCATTGTTTGGGAAGGGGGGGCAGTCTATGGTTTGGATTTTTATGTCTTCAAAGTTTGTTGAGCCAAGAACTTCTTGAAATGTTGTGAATCCATGTTCAGATATTGGAGAATTTTGATTTGTTAATATATTAAATATTGTCGACTTTCCGGTATTTGGCATACCACAAATACAAAATTGCATATCTGCTTTTCTTATTCCTTGTTTTGAACCCTTGCCAGATTTTTTTGATTTTTCTAAACTTGCTTTTAATTTCTTATGTCTTGTTTTTAGTTGTGCAAGCATTTTTTCGGCACCCTTATGTTTTGGGCATTCTTTAATCATGATTTCAAGACAAGAGATTTTTTCTTCTGGTGTTGTTGCTAGTAAGAAATCTTCTTCTGCTCTTTTATAGAATGGTGATTGGTTTGTTGATGCCATGGTATTATTTATTCTTTCTAGTTTTTAATATTTTGTAAAACACAGAAATATTTAAATAGTGTTTAGTGTGTTAATAATCATGCAAAAAAAGAGCTTGGTGATTTTAGTTTCTATTTTATTATTGGTGATGCCGTTGGTGGTGGGTGCAATCACAGACGATTGTAGTTATCAAACAACAGATTGTAATCCTTGTGCTGGAAAACAAGATGCTGATTGCAGTAGAGGGAGTATTCAGATAGGTAGCTCGACTTCTTTGTGTTCTGATAATAATGTGTATTCTTATTCTATTTCATATAAATTAGGGACTAACTCAAGAGGATATGCTTGTAGATATGATTGTGTTGCAACTAATAAAAAACTTATTCAGGATTGTAATGTTCAGCCAGAACCAGTGATACCGACTTGCACTAGCTTTACATATTCTACTTGGTCTGTTTGTGATTCTTCTGGGACTCAAATAAGAACAGTAACTTCTTCTTCTCCAAATGGATGTACTGGGGGAGTAGGGTATTAAGTCAGAGTTGTACTTTACCAGAACCAACACCCGAGCCAATTCCAGAACCAGAAGCAAATTGTACAGATAGCGACGGTGGTTTGAATTATTATGTTAAGGGAATTTGTGAGGACTCTTTTGGGGCTATTGGAGAAGACGAGTGTATAGGCGAGAGGTTAAGTGAAAGATATTGTACTTCAAATCCTGACTGCTTTAGTAAAACTATTACTTGTCCAAACGGTTGTGTTGACGGGGCTTGTATAAATGCAACAGAACCAGAAGCAAATGCGACTTGTATAGATAGTGATGGCGGTTTGAATTATTTTGTTAAGGGAAGTGTTAATGAAACAGGTAGGACATATTCTTTAGATGATTATTGTAATGGTGCGAAGTTAATTGAAACATATTGTGCCCAAACACCCAAGTATGAGTCTTATACCCGAAGGGAGGAGTATAATTGTCCAGATGGTTGTGTTGACGGTGCATGTGTTGGGGTTGATGACATTTCGATTCAATCTTGTCAAGACGCAAGCTCTTTGATAACGAGCCCGAGACACCTTATGATTGAAAACCTATTTTGGGAACTTGTGTATAATCATACTTATGTGGATAGCTATGACTCAACTAGGAATTCTTATGCTTCTTGGAGATATTCAAATTCTAATAATTATGGTTCTGAATACAGTTATGCTGATGTAAGTGTTGCAGAGCTCACAGATGAACAACAAGTTGAAGAGCATTTAAAATGGGCATTAGAATCTCAGTTATGTGATAAAGAAAGAGTATATTCAAAAGATAGAGATGAAGAAGATTATGAGACTGTTTATTTGTGCAAGAACTTATGGAGAATTGCAAATGAGGCACAGAACACTCCGCAGCGAGATGCTTGGAGTTATCAGAATGATGTAGTTGCTATTTGGTTTAATGGTAATAACTTCTTTAGTATGGAGTTCTCTACAAATAATTATAATGATTGTATTGATTCTGAATCTTGTCAAAGAAGAGAGCAAGAAACACAACGGAGAAGACAGGAAGATTTAATCGAGGCATTTGATAGGATGAGAGATAATGGGGCTGAGTGGGTTGGAAATGGAAATCTAGACTATCGTCAGAGACAGTTTGTGAATGCATTTTTACAAGGTTGTGGTTCTGATATTGAAGGTCCTGAAGGTTACCTTGGGTCTTGGGCTTGTAAGTTAGAACCAGCTGTTTGTCCACCACATGGACAACAAACAGAAATATGCACAAGATGGAATGAGAACTTAAATGAAAGAGAAAAAAGAGAAATGACCTTAGACTGCTCTCCTGGAATCTGTTCTGGATGTTATGTTCCTAAATGGTTCGGAAGTATTGGTGACAATAAATGTATCCCCTATGGTTTTAGATTTGAACACGCATTTGATTCTTTTGATGAAGCATTTTACAATGAGGAATATGATGAGATTGTTGTTTCTGACTTTAATGATGATTTTCGTGATGGTATGCTTCGGGTGGAGGTTACTGGAGAAGATAGTCTGAGTGTATATTTTAATAAGGTCAAATTTGAAGCTGGAATAGAAGAGTCAGTATATTCTATCTCAATTTCTCCTGATGAAGTTTCTGGTGATTATGATATCTATCGAATTTCTTCAGGAGATAAGGCCAATATTACATTTAAAGAATTTGCTGGTGCAAATGAAGAAAAGCTTTCAATTGCGTTGGGTGATATAGAATATGATTCTGAAGAGCCAAATGCTAGTGTGGTTTCTATAATCGTTGGATTCTCTGGTACAAGAAATCGACCATTAACTATGAATGCTTATTGTGATATTAATGGAAGAGTTAAAGAACAGAAAACACAACCTTGGGAATCCTGTCAGAATAATTATGAGTGCGAAAGCAATTTGTGTTCATATGGTGAATGTGTTGATCTGAAAGGTATTGCTGATCAGGCAAATCAGGTAAAGGTATTTTTCGTAAGGATTCTATGCAGGATAGGGAATATGTTTGATGATGAAGACTATGCTCAGTGTGTTAATAATAATTTGGGGTTGATTGAAACCAGTAGTTCTTCTGGTGGCGGTTCTTCTGGTGGCGGTTCTTCTGCTTAGTTAACCTTTTAATCTCTTTTTTTCTTGATGTTTTATGAAACTAGCTGTATTATTTAGTGGAGGGAAAGATAGTATTTATGCGGCTTGGCTGGTGAAGAAACACAGGCATGAAATTTCTTGTTTGGTCTCTATTTGGAGTGAGAACAAGGACAGTTTTATGTTTCATACGCCTCGAATTGAGATGACAAAGAAGCAGGCAGAGTTAATGAAGATTCCTTTGATTGTTCAGAAGACAAAAGGAAAAAAGGAAATTGAATTGAAAGATTTGGAAAAAGCAATTAAGAAAGCTGTTTCTGAATTTAAAATTGAGGGTGTTGTGACTGGGGCTGTTGAAAGTGTTTATCAATCGACAAGAATTCAGAAGATTTGTAATAAACTTAAGATAGAATGTTTCAATCCATTATGGCAGAAAAATCAAATAGAGTTGCTTAATGATTTGTTAAAAGAAAATTTTGAAGTTGTTATCTCTTCTGTAGCTGCACACCCTCTTGATGAAAAGTGGATTGGGAGAAAGATTGATGGGAATTTTATTAAAGATGTTGAAAAGCTAAAAGAAAAATGGGGGATAAATCCGGCGGGGGAGGGTGGGGAGTTTGAATCTTTGGTTTTAGATTGTCCTTTGTTTTCGAAGGGGTTGAGGATAAAATGAAAGAATTGTTAGTTGTAAGTGTTTGTAAGGAGAAGCTTCATGAACTAGAATTTGTTGATCCAGTAACAGATATTTTGCAAGGGGCTGATATAAATTTTTTTGTTAGACATTATTCAAAAATTAAAAAAGAAGACTTAATTCACTCGAACAAGATAATTATCTGTGGAACTTCTTTGCAAGATAACAACTTTGTCGAGGATATAAAGAGTTTTGGTTGGTTGAAAAGTTTCAAGAAACCTGTTTTAGGAATTTGTGCTGGTATGCAGATTTTGGGTTTAATCTTTGGAGGTAAAATAGATGATAAGGGAGAGGTTGGGTTTTACTTTGAGAATTTTAAAAAAGAGTTTTTAGGTTTAAATGGAAAAAAGGAAGTTTATCATTTACATAATCGTTATGTCTCTGGGTGGGGGCGGGATTGGGAAGTTTTTGCAGAGGGAAATGAAATTGTTCAGGCAGTTAAGCATAGGGAAAAAGATTTATATGGTGTTTTGTTTCATCCAGAGGTTAGAAATAAAAAAACAATCTTGGAGTTTGTGAAAGAGTAATTATTTTAGTCTTAGATACTTAGCAATTAATAAATAGACTGGCCCAGCTAAAATATAAAAGAATTTCATCCCTCCTTCAGCATGCATTAAATCTAAGCCAAATAAACCTGCATAGTTTGAACTAAGACGGATATTAAGAAAACGGTAGAAAATATATTCAAGCGAGAGAAGCAGGGCCCAATAAATTATTGTTGTAATCAAAATTTTATTTTTTACGTTTATTCTTTGATGGATTTCTCTGAGAAAAACCAAGCCAAATGTCCAGGAAATTAATGGAAAAAGGTTGATTTTCCCAATGAAGATATTAAATGTTGTGTATTGGTAGTTGTAGTAAGAGGTAATAATTAAAGCGAATAATAGTGCTAGCAATACTTCTCGGCCTACTTTTTCTCTCCAGACGATATAGGCTTCTAGTAGGAGAATGCTAAATAAGATGGCTAAAAATAGGTTTAAATCTAGGATGAAAAGAGCGAGAGAGAACAGGATTACGGAGGTTAGAGCTATCTTAGAAAACTTTTTCGTTCTTTTAAATTCTCTCTTCTTTTTCTTCATATAATTGACTGTTCGTGCAATTTAAATACTCTTTTGTTCTTTATAGAAAATGGATGAAATAACAAAAGTAAAATCAAAAAGAGAGTTTTCTCAGTTGCCAGACTCATTTGTGGAAGGAGTTCTTGAATTGAATAACTGGGATGTTAAAGAGACAAGAGCTTTTTTAAGAAAGTATGTTGGCGCTTTTTTGACAAATAAGGTTTGGAAATTAAATAACAAGGATATTCTTCATAATCATATGTCGTCGACAAATAGGAATTACAATTCTTTTTATAGGATTTTATTTGGCGAAGAGGAATTTAAGGGGGTGGTGGATTTGGGGTGTGGTGTTAATGGTTTTTCCTATTCTTATTTGCAAAAAGTTTTAGGGGATGTGGATTATGTTGGGGTGGAGGTTGTTGGGCAATTGGTTGATAAGACTAATGCGTATTTTAAGGAGGAGGGGTTTGAAAATGCTAAGTGTTATCAATGTAATCTGCTCGAATTAGAAAAAGTAATGGGACTAGAAAAAGAGGTTCCAAGTCCAAAAGTGATTTTAATGTTGCAAGTTATAGATGCCTTAGAATCTTTTGAAAGAAATTATTCAAAGAAGCTTTTGACAGCACTTAACGAGAATTTAGAAAAAGAGGATATGGTTGTTTTGACAATGTCTAGAAAATCTCTTTCAGGAAAAACAAAATTTCAAGTAAAAAGAAATTGGTTGAGAGATTTTATCGAAGAGAATTTTGATGTTGAAGAAGTTGTGATTAAGAATGAAAGTATTTTTAAACTTAGGAAAAGAAATTAATTTATGGAAATCAAAAGAAAAGTTATGAAGAATGGGTTGACTGTTTTATTTCAGAAGAGGGATGTACCAGTTACGACTGTAATGTTGGGGGTTAGGTATGGGGGTGGGTTGGATTCAGAAGAAGAGAAAGGAATGGCGCACTTTATTGAACACTTATGTTTTAAAGGAACAGAAAAAAGAAACACAAAAGAAATTGCAGAAGAAATTGAAAAATTGGGTGGCGATTTAAATGCATTTACACATGAAGAAGTTACGGCTTATCATTGTAAACTACCGAGTGAACATTTAAAGACAGCAATGGATGTATTGTTTGATATTTTCTTTAATCCGAAATTTCCTGAACAAGAAATAAAAAAAGAAGCTAATGTTATTTGTGAGGAAATAAATATTTACAAGGATAGTCCAAGAATGCATGTTTTGAATAAAATAAAAGAAAACCTTTATTCTGGTGCTTTTGGGATGAATTTAGCAGGAACAAAAAAGATTGTTTTGTCAATGACTCGTGAAAAGTTATTAAAAAAGCATAGAGAAACTTATGTGCCTGAAAATTCTATTTTATGTGTTGTTGGTAATAATAAGTTTGAAGAAGTGTTAAAACTCGCAGAGGAATTCTCAGTTGAAAGAAAGGGAAAGAAAATTGAAAAAAAAGTTATAGAAAAACAGAGCGAGGATAATGTTGAAACAAGAAAAGGAATTGACCAGGCGAATTTAGCTCTTGGTTTCCATTTTCCAAATAGAACTGAAAAAGAGCATTATGCTGGGCGGTTGTTTTGTGCGATTCTTGGCGAGGGCATGTCCTCTAGATTATTCACAGAGGTTCGAGAAAAAAAAGGGCTTGTTTATGCAATTAAATCAGAATTAGATGTGGGCAAAGATTATGGGTATATGATTATTTTTGCTGGAACAGATA
>CAZYXM010000013.1:0-11428 GCA_964651205.1 Candidatus Woesearchaeota archaeon | reverse complement strand
ACGTGAAAAGCAGATAGAAGAAAGGGATGGTACTCCTCCAAGGAGGGTTAATTATTTTAGGAGATTAGCTGAAAAAAATGGGCTTTGTGCAAGGGCTTATAATGAATTTATCCAGAATAGAAATAGGGGAAATCTAACAACCAATGTTGAAATTGCAAATTTATTTGGTGTTCATGTTAATGCTGTTCAGGTTTATTTGAAGAGCTGTTTTTCAGAGAGAGATTATAAGGCAAGGGCAGCAACTTGTATGAGGCAGGGGCAGTTGCGAGGCGGGGATGTTCGTAAGGTTTCTTTAAAAGAACGTCAAGGTCGTCTAAAAGCATAAGTTGTTGTGAGATAGCAAATAGTTTAAATACTAGAATTTTTATTTTATAAAATGGCAAAAGGGACAAAAAAAGAGAATTTAGAATTAGCAGAGGAGCACATTAAAATTGCTGAAGATTTGGTTTCTAAAGAATCTAGAAAGTGTGATGATGATGCTTGTGAACAGAAGTTTGCCAAGACACAACTTGAGCTAGAAAAAGCAGAAGCTGGTGTTGAAGAAGAGTTGGATGGTTCTGAATGATGTGAATGGCCCTGGAGGGATTTGAACCCCCGGCACCTAGATTTCTCAAATTGCGAGCAATTTGTTAACCTTTCTAAATTCGCATTTCGAAAGTTAAGAGTCTAGTGCTCTAACCAGGCTGAGCTACAGAGCCATATAATCTATTGAAAAAAAGTGTTTAAAAATTTGTGTATTTTAGAATTTCTTATTTATTGGGGCCCTTTTCTAATGCGACTTTCTACAAGATGGGCTAGAAGTCCATTACCCAGATTCGAGAGCCTTTGCCCGAGGGTTGTTAAGAAATATCTTGCACCATAAATTGCTGAAGAAATGTCCCCAGGATAAACCCCCGTGTCTTTGTTCTGTATTGTATAGAATGCCTCTTCCCCGATGTTACCACTTCGATCAAAAGTGTGTTCAGGGACTCTCCTTGCCATTTTAACCAACTATCCTTTTAATTGATTCAATGTGGTCTGCGACTTCTTGTCCTCTTTTTGTTAATCTAATTATTTTTATTCTTCCTCTTTTCTCAAACACAACTAAACCAAATTCTTCGAGAATTTGAAGAATTTTTACTGCGTGGCTGTATGTGCAGTCAACTTCTTTTGCTAAAACAGAACCGTATTTCGCTTTTGTTACTCTCTTTAGTGCAGTAAGCATTAATGCTGGTTTCCTTCTGAAAAACAAATCAAAATTATCTTTTTTTTGTGGTTCCATGTTAATGAATATATATCTTTTAATGTATATATTGGAGTTTATGTTGGCTTTTAAAGCTTTCTCAGAAAATTCGTCCATTTTTAGTAGATACAAAAAATTGTATAGTGATGGCAGTTATTTTAATAAATAATCTTCTACCTTATTTTTTAGTATGGCTGGGTTCTCACAATCTAGAATCGCGTCCAGCACTCTTGCCCCTAGGCCCTGGTATCCTTCTTGTCCTTGATAGGGGGCACTAATAACTCCAGCACAAAGATAATAAAGTGCTTTCCTGGTTTTTGGTCTTTCTCCTCTAAGGCATTTTGATCTTACATCTGCTAATGATCTTGCTAGTGCTATGCTCTCTGCTCTTGACACTGAAGAAATAAGTTCTCCCTTGGTGAGTGATTCTAGTAAACTAAGGATAGCATCAAATCTTCTTTTTCCGCCTCTTATCTGTCTTGTCCTGTCTGCATTTTCTTGTTTGCAAAGCCAAGCAAAATTTTTCCCCACCCCCATGTATTCTCCTTCTGACCTCATTTTTTCCGCTGTTTTTTGGATTTCTTCATATCTTGGATAAATTCTTTCAAGTCTTATGGTGCGCTCTCTTTCAAAAGGGTCTGTCTTCAGTTGTACTTGTTTTTTCATGTTTAAATTAGACAGTTCTTCTTTTAAATGATTTATATACTCTAATATATATACCGGAATGTGCAATTCAATAAATTTATATATCTTGAAAAGTTTAAACAGACATGATAGATATAAAATTGATTAGGGAGAATCCAGATTTAGTTAGGAAGAATATTAAGAAAAAATTCCAAGACGAAAAACTCCCATTGGTTGATGAGATTTTAAGATTGGATGAACAATGGCGGAAGATTAGATATAAGACAGACAAACTAAGGGCTGGGAGAAATAAGATTTCTGAAGAAATTAATAAGTTGATGAAATCAGGTAAAAAGCCAGAAGCAAAGAAATTAATTATCCAAGCAAAAGAAATCCCAGAGAAGATTAAGAAATTTGAAGAAAAGGAAAGTAAGTCTTATGAGAAAATCGTTGAAAAATTAACCCAGCTTCCAAATATAATTTCTGAGAAAGTTAAGGTTGGGAAGGATGAATCTGCAAATGTTGAGATTAGAAAATGGGGGAAGATACCTAAGTTTAGTTTTCCAATAAAGACACATGTTGAATTGGGGGAGGCGTTGGGGGTTTTGGATTTTGATAAATCTGCAAAAGTTTCAGGAACGGGATTTTATTATTTGAAAAGAGAATTAGCAATTCTTAATCAGGCATTACTTTCTTTTGCTAGAGATTTTATGCTCAAACGAGGATATGAATATATTGAGACCCCGTTATTGTTAAATGAAAAAGAAATTTATGCTTCCATGGATAAGCAAGCAATTCAAGAATCTGTTTATGAAATTAAAGATTGTGGCAAGGGATTAATTGGAACTTCAGAGCAATCTGTTCTTGCATATCATTCTGGAGACACTATTCGGGAACAAGACCTTCCAAAAAAATACTTTTCATATTCCATGTGTTTTAGGCAAGAAATTGGGGCTCATGGAGTTAATGAAAAAGGATTGTGGAGAACTCATCAGTTCAATAAAGTAGAACAATTTGTTTTTTGTATGCCTGAAGATTCGGGGGAGATTTATCTAGAGCTTTTAAAAAATTCTGAAGATCTTTTGAAAGATTTAGAACTTCCTTATCGTGTATTGGATATTTGTAGTGGAGATTTAGCAGACTGGAAACACCAAAGTTTGGATTTAGAAGTATGGAGACCAACAATCAAGGCATATGGGGAGATTGTATCTTTGTCTAATTGCACAGACTATCAGGCAAGAAACTTAGATATAAAATATGTGGCAAAAGATTCTCAAACAAGAGGGATTCTGCATACCTTGAATGATACAGCCTTAGCAACTTCTAGAATAATGGTGGCAATTCTGGAGAACAACCAGCAAAAGGATGGTTCAATAAAGATCCCAAAGGTTCTGCAAAAATATACTGGTTTTGATAAGATTGAAGCTAAGAAGTGATTTTAGATGGAAAAAGAAAATGGGATGTCAAAAAGATTAGATGACTTGAAGTTTTTTGGAGATAAAAAATGAAACAACATTTAAATCAATTTTTAAAATTGAAAAAGTTAATAGAGAAAACACCTGATAAGAGGTTGGCGGCAGAGGGGTGGAAGAAAGAATGGAAGATTTTGATTGCTACAATTTTATCTGCGCAGAATAGGGATGACAGAACAATTCCTGTTGCAGAGAAACTTTTTAAAAAATATTCAACACCAAAAAAACTTGGTTCTGCTTCTTTAAAAAATATTGAAAAGGAAATCAAAAGTATGAATTATTACAAGACAAAAGCAAGGAATATAAAAAAGACTTCTGGGATGATTGCAAAAAAAGGAATTCCAGAAACAGTAGAAGAATTGGTAGGGTTTCCGGGTGTGGGAAGAAAGACTGCAAATGTTTTCTTGGCAGAAGCACGGGGTGGGGCGGCGATTGGTGTTGATACACATGTTGCAAGATTGTCGAGAAAATTCGGCTGGACGAAAAATTTAACACCAGAAAAAATTGAAAAAGATTTAGAAAAACTTTTCCCAAAAAAATATTGGAATTCTATTAATTATGTTCTTGTCAAATTTGGGCGAACATTTGGAAGAAGTAGAAAGAATGAGGACAATTTGATTAAAGAGATTAAGGTTGCTACAGAGAAACATTTATAAATATCTTTTATCTTATTTTCTTATGCATAAAAAAAGAGGGCAAGGATTTACATCTGGAAATGTTTTAGCTTGGATTCTCGGTATTGTTGTTGTAGTTCTTGTTGCTTTAGTTGCTTGGAATTTCTTTGGTGTTGTTGATCAAAGTGCGTTGTTACCAGAAGAAAAGATAATTGCTGCGAGCGTATGCGAGCAGAGTATTGGTTTATTAAAGCAGAATGGTTACTGTAATGATTTTAAGGAATTAGAAATTGGGGGCAAGAAACAATATGTTAATTGTGCATGGTTAAAGCAGAATGGCGTGGAGATGGATGTCGAACTTTCAAGTTATACTTGTGATTTAGGTTTGGCTAAGAAGAAATGTGAGGAGTTAAGAGATAACCAAGTTTTAAAGTGGGATGAGAAGAAGGTTAATGGGGATGTTTGTAAGGACTTGGTGGCGGAGGAGATGGATGGTGAAGGCAGGACTGTGTGGATAAAAAGTGAGGATGATTCTTGCAAGAAAGAAGAAAATTCTTTCAAGAGTTTAAGCGAGTCTGTTTTTGAAACAGAAGAAATGTGTGTGGGTACTTAACTTTAAGTATAAAATTCTATAAAAACAAAATTAAAACATAGCCCCGCCCAACTCCTAAATCACTCTTTTCAAAATTCTATTTTTTAAAAAGTTCAAAGAGCAATTTGCTCGGAATTCGAGAGGCAAATCGAAGATTTGCAAAGTATCCAAACAAGGAGATTTACAATCTCCTAAATAGCCCCGCCCGGATTCGAACCGGGGTCAGCTGGCCCAGAACCAGCTATCCTTGACCACTAGACTACAGGGCTAGTATATTTTTCTATCTATTTAGAATATGTTGAGAAAGCTTTATAAAGCATTTCCTTGATATTTTATCATGAAAAGATCAAGTAAGAGATGGAAAAAGAAGAATCAAATGCGGTGGAAGTGGCAGCGTAAGCGTTTGAAAAAAGAGAAACGAAAAAGAAAATTAAAGAGAGGTAAATAATTCTAAGATGGATTCTAAACTGGTGTTAAACCTTATCCAAGAATTTATGGCGTATGTCCCTAGAGAACAATTTCAGGGTTCAAATTTAGAATATGAATCAAGAATGGAAGAGTATGCTTTGATGGAAGGTAATACAAGACTTTTTCCTGTTGAGTCTATACTAACTCACGGGTTAAATGGTTGATATCAACTTAAACACACAAATCCTTATAAATTGAATTTCTCTTTTTGAATCATGGCAGGAAATGAGGTGTGGACTGAGAAATATCGGCCACAAAAATTTGAAGAACTTGTAGGCCAAGAAGAAGTTATCCGAAGAGTTAAATCTCTTGTTAATTCCATGAATATCCCTCACTTGCTTTTTGCAGGTCCAGCGGGAACAGGGAAGTCTACACTTGCTTTGATTGTTGTTAGGGAGCTATTTGGCGCATCCTGGAGGGAAAATTATCTTGAATTAAATGCTTCTGATGAAAGAGGGATTGATGTTGTGAGGCAAAAGGTAAAGGATTTTGCTAGGACAAAAGCAATTGGAAATGTTCCATTCAAAGTTATTTTTTTAGACGAGGCAGATGCCTTGACAAGAGAAGCACAACAAGCACTGAGAAGAACAATGGAGAATTTTACCTCGACTTGCAGGTTTGTTTTATCTTGTAATTATTCTTCTAAGATTTTAGACCCAATTCAATCAAGGTGTGTTGTTTTCAGATTTCAATTATTAGAAAAAAAAGATGTGAAAAAAAGAGTAGATGTTATCTCGCAGAATGAGGGTCTTACAATCACTCCTGAAGCCTTTGACACACTTTATGAATCTAGTGAGGGTGATTGTCGTAGAATGATTAATCTTTTACAAACAACAGCTTCGATAAGTCCGAACATTACTCCTGATTTGATTAATACTATAATCTCTCAAGCAAAACCTTCTGACATTAAAATTGTTTTAGATTATGCATTGTCTGGAGATTTTCAGTCTTCGCGAGAGAAACTTTTAGATATAATGTTGAAAGATTCTGTTTCTGGTCAGGATGTGATAAAAGCAATGCAAAAAGAAATCTGGAATTTGCCAATTGATAATTCATTGAAGGTAAAACTAACAGAAAAAACTGGAGAGGCAGAGTTTAGATTAGTAGAGGGAAGTGATGAGTTTATTCAATTAGAAGCTTTGTTAGCGAGTTTTATTATTGCTGGCGAAGGCAAGTCTTGAGATTTATAAAAGAAGATGATAAACAATGAAATTAAAAATTTCAAGCTTACTGTTTTAACTTAGGTAAAATAAAATGATAAACAATGAAAATATTCCATGGTGTGAAAAACATAGGGCAGTTTGTTTTGCAGATGTAAAAGGTCAGGAGTTTGCAATTGACAAGGTAAAAACTTTTTTGAGAAACTTTCCAAAGAAAAGGGCGGTTGTTTTACATGGTCCTCCTGGAACAGGGAAGACAAGTCTTGCTTATGCTTTTGCTTCTGAAATTGATGCAGAAGTTTTAGAATTAAATGCTTCTGATTTGAGAAATAAACAAAAGATTGCAGAGATTATTGGTCCTGCAGTTTCTCAAAGACCTTTATTTAAAAAAAATAAAATCATTCTTGTAGACGAAGTTGATGGGGTTTCTACAAGGGATCGGGGGGGGTTGTCAGAGTTACTTGTTTTGATAGAGAAAACAGCATTTCCAATAGTTGTAACGGCAAATGATATTTGGCAACAGAAATTCTCGCTTCTTAGAAGAAAAACAGAATTAGTCCAGGTAAAAAACTTAGATTATAAAATTATTCTTGGAATTTTAAAAAATATTTGTGAAAAAGAAAATTGTGTTGTGGCCTCTGATGTTTTGACCTCGATTTCTATTAAAGCTCGGGGGGATATAAGGGCTGCAATAAATGATTTGCAAATTTTGTCTAAATTAGATGAACCAATCCTCGCAAAAGAAATCGGAGAAAGAAATAGGGAACAGACGATTTTTCAGGCATTGCAATTTGTTTTTAAGAATTCACAATTAGATAGTAAAATGTTACAGGTTTATGACGAAGTAAATATGCCTATTGATGAGATTTTTTTATGGGTTGAAGAGAATATTCCCTTAGAGTATAAAGGCCAAGAATTAGCAAGAGCATTTGATGCGTTGTCAAGGGCAGATGTTTTTCGTGGGAGAATCTATAGGCAACAGCATTGGAGGTTTATGGTTTATGAATATTTTTTACTTGGGGCGGGGATTGCTTCTGCTAAAAAATATAATAGAACAGGATGGACTAGTTATAAAAAGCCTTCTAGGATCTTAAAGATTTGGTTAAAAAACCAGAGAACAAAAAAGAAGAAAACAATTTGTCAAAAGTATGCAAAATATACCCATATATCGACTAAACAAGCAATGAAAGATTTTCTAATGATTAAACTTATTTTAAAACCAGAAGAAATAAGAACAAAATTGAGATTGAATCAAGAAGAAATTGATTATTTAGATAAGCCTTTTGTTGCCTAGGAGGTATTAATCATCATCTGGATTCGACAGCAGAGAGAATACCCTCCACCCCTGTTATATTCCTTAATATCTCGGGGGCCCAACAATGAGGGCTTTATTTTCTTCCAGACTTCTTTCTACATTCTTGATTACTCCAGCAGTATCTACCTAATCTGCGGCCCCGTAACCAGGCCGGCAGTGTAATCATAAAAAACTCCCACAGGTTCTTGTGTCCTTCTTACCCCGAGATATTAAGGAAGGTGGGGGGTAAATTTTTTTTGTCAGTAAAAATCACAGAATACTAAACTTGCCAAACTTGCCAGCAGACAATTGTTTTTCGCCTTTAAATTCAGAGCAATAACCATTTTCAAGTTTGATTTTCATTCCAGGCTTTATCTTTTCAATATCTTCATTCCAGAAACTCATCTTAATTTCACCAGAAGAATCTTTTACCATTGCATTTGCAACTCTTAATTCTTTTCCATATTTATCAAATGTTCTTGGTTCTTCAACAGAGACAATTTCTAAGTCGAGATTTATACTTCCTTGGTTTGATTGTAATTCAGAAATCATTTTTTAACATTGAGCATCAGTATTTGTTGTTGCAGCACCAGTTACAGACCAACCGAAACCAGGGTTTGGACTTGTGGTATCTAGTTCTTGAGAACAAGCATCTGGAGCATTATTAAAAGCAGAGCAGATTGTTGATAACATTCCTGCCGGGCTCCTTCCTGTTGAAATTATCTGCCCATTGATTACTAAGGTTGGTGAACCTTGAACACCATATCCTTGTGATTGTGTAGAATCTTCTGCATAGTAATCTTCCCATTTTCCAGAACTTATGCAAGTGTTTAATTTTGTTTTGTCTATATTAACTTCTGTTTGGCATCTTGCAGAATCGCCATCTTCTAAGAAGCAAGTTAAATATGAAATGTACTTGGTATTTTGTTCTTCTCTTATACAGATTTGTATTGGTGTTTCGGTTTCTTCTGGAGCATGTAAGAAGTAATGTACAAATTTAACTGAAGCATCAATGTTATTTCCTAATTCCGCAATAGCAGACAAATAGCCCTTTTCAGCTTGTGTTCCATATGGACAGTGGGTCATAACAAATAATTCTACGATTGGTTTATCCGACTTTACAATATTTTGTGTTGGTGTTTCAGTAGGGGTTTGTGTTGTTTCGGTTTCTTCAAGTGGAATTATTCCAGATGAAAAGAATTTACCATCCTTTGAGATGTATAATATTCCGTCTTGGCCTTGAATAGAAACTGTTATTGCATATAATGAGCCCATATCTTCTGTTCCCACAACATCAAGAGTAACACCTTGCGAACTTGCAAAGGCAGTTAATTTTTGCTCTGCTTCAACAGCAGAGATTGTTCTTGTAGTGTTATAAATTAAAACAGCGACCAATAAAATAGCAAGAATAACTGCCGCAACTGCCCAATAGTTTTTAGAAAGTTTTTTGATTACCTTCTCTGTACTGTCTTTTGCCATGGTTTAACTTATTTTAAAGGGTTTATAAATCTTATGAACTTTCTTTCTGTTTTACTCTGCACTGTTAACACTAATCTTAAAAACCTATTTTATATTTTTGTTATATGAACATCGAGAAAAAGGCTAAAGAGACAATTGAGAAATATGGATTATTGAAGAAGACAGATGATGTTTTAGTAGCTTTGTCAGGCGGGAAAGATTCTACGTCTACACTGTATATTCTTCATAAGCTGGGATATAATGTCTCTGGGCTTATGATAAATCTGCATCTTGGAAAGTGGAGCGAGATTCATTTGGAAAATATGAGAAATTTTTGTGATAAAATGGCTGTTCCATTCCATGTTGTTGATTTGAAAGAGGAGCTTGGGCAGGGGATTTGTTTTATTAAGGCGATTGCAAAAAAAGAAAGGAATTTGACTGGGTGTAGTGTCTGTGGGGTTATCAAGAAATATCTCTTGAATAAATATGCAAAAAAATTAAAAGCAGACGTTATTGCAACAGGACATAATCTCGACGATGAAACACAAACAGTTTTGATGAATTTTTTAAAAGGTAATGTTTATCTTGGGGTGAATTCAAGTCCTGCGACAGCAGGCGGGGAGAATCAAGAGGGATTTGTTCAGAGAATTAAGCCAATGTTTTTTGTTCCTGAATCTGAAATTAAAAAATATGCTTTGAAAAATAAATTTGAAATTATGTATGATAGATGTCCGTGTGCAATCGGAACTTATAGGGTCGAGACAAGACAATGGATTAATAATTTCACAGACAAAGAAAAAATGAAAATTGTCGGGGGGTTTCAGAAGATTATTCCGAGATTAAAAAGAGAACACAAAAGGGAACTGAAGTTTTGTAAGAAATGTGGTGAACCGTGTTCAAATGAATTGTGTAATGCCTGCAGGATTTTCGAGAGTATTGGCTTGAAGATGCGAAAGTGATTCACTTTTTCGTGATTTGGTTTTTAAACTTGACTATTTTTCAAGATATATTTTTCAGTGTGATTTTGTTTATATAGTCTTGTGTTGTTGATTTTTCATGTTCGAAGAAGAGGCTGGAATTTTAGAGGATGCAGAAAGAGAATTAAGGTCTGCTGGAAAAATATTTGTGATTCCAGCAGTTAGGGGAATTCCAGTTATTCATGCACATGGAGACGGGTTGGCAGAAGCTTATGAGAATTCTTTGATAGCATTAGGCCACAATGGGAGTAGACTAAAGACACAATACGATAAGCCTACAGACCCTCCGAGTATTGACGCCACTGCCGTTATTATTGTGAATAATCCAAGAGCAGAACCAGTTATTCATAAGGATTTTCCAGGTGGGCCGGAAGATTTGCAAGAGTATGTAATGGAGGTTTGTGATGGGATAAAGGATGACTTGATTAGAGACCCCGAGGATCCCACAGATACTCGATGGGAATATACTTATCATGAGAGATTAACTGCTTTTGATGTTCCGAGTCAGGAACCAATAGATCAGGTTGCGAGAACATTAGAATATCTAGCAAAAAATCCAGAGACAAGAAGAGCAAACATTGTAACCTGGCAACCTTGGAAAGACATGAATATCGGTGATCCTGCTTGTTTGCAGAGTATCTGGTTAAGGATTAGTCCAGCTCAAGACAGCCAGCCTGAATTGCTGAATATGAATGTGAGGATGAGAAGTAATGATGCGTATAAGGCTGCGTTTATGAATATGTTTGCTTTTACAAGGTGGCAAGAACGGTTTGCTCAACAGTTATCAGAGATGCGGGGGAGGGAAGTTGTGCCTGGGAGATATTTTCATGAAGCAGATTCTTATCATGTTTATGGTTCTTATTTTAATGAATTTTTTGAGAGGTTTGCTAGAGGTTTAGGAACAAGAAGCTTTGAGGGGAGGACTGCAAGATTAGAAGATTGGAAAGAATTTATGGACGAAGCAGTTCCAGGAATTGAAGAAAAAGTAAAGGGCATGTCGCGGGAGAGATGAGATGGGGGCTGGGGTGTTTATAACTTTTGAGGGGTCTGAGGGGGGTGGGAAGTCTGAGCAGATTGAAAGATTGGCAGAGCGTTTGGGGTCGGCGGGGTATGGGGTGGTACAAACAAGAGAACCAGGGGGGACACCAAGGGCTGAAGCAATAAGAAATGTTTTACTTTATAATCTTGAGGGATTAGAGCCTGTTTTACCGATGGTAGAGTTGTTATTATTTGCTGCTAGTAGGGCGCAGCATGTTGGGCATTTAATTTTGCCGAACTTACAAGAAGGAAGAGTTGTCCTGTCAGATAGATTTTATGATTCAACCGGTGCTTATCAAAAAGGGGGCGGGGTCTGGAATGGGAGGACGTAGCAAAATCAATAAAACTAGCAATTACATACGAAGATCCATCACTGGGAAGATTAGAACTTCATCCAGACATAACTTTTTTATTAGATTTGCCAATTGAAGAAGGCTTTAAGAGAGTAAAACAGAGGGGAGAAGGTAACCGGATGGATGAAGAGTCTAAAGATTTTCACGAAAGGGTGA
>CAZYXM010000012.1:0-11797 GCA_964651205.1 Candidatus Woesearchaeota archaeon | reverse complement strand
TTTTACTATTTAAGAATTACTACTATAAATCAAAATCCCCCCAAAGATTATTTCATCTTCTTTTTTAGAAAGAAAGAAACAAAGACGGGCGCGTTTCCCTAATAAGATGCCTCCCAGAATCTATCTACTAAGTAAAATATCTATTGTAGAAACATTAATCTTCTTGCCCTCGTCGTTTTCAAATTCTTCACTTCCAATTATGACTTCTTTTGCAGTAACCCTTTGTTCTTGCAGGAATTTTCTTCTTGCTACTTCTGCAACATCAACAGCTTTTGTTATGAATTTTCCACGAGAACTTATTTTAACTTCTGTCATGTTGTTTGTATTGAATTGCATTACAACTGCTGTAACATAATTCATAAAAGGTTTACCACCAATAAAAATTCTATTGTCTTTCTGGTTTTCTGCTGTTTTCTCTGTCATCTTATTCTTCTATGATTTTCTTTGTGTTTCGCTGTAGTCTTGTCACATATCCTGCGACCTGGTTTTTTGTTTTTTTACTTATTCCAGTGTCTTTCATTAAATTTTTGTTTTTTTCAAAATCAGTTTCAAATGTATGTTCTGGTGATTTTTCAATTAATTCACGTGACATTCTCTTTATCATTTTTGTTTTTATTCGTCCCATATTATATACACAAAAAAAGGGCTTTTTAAGGTTTATTGTTCAAGTTTATCTATTTTCAGAAGGTTCTTATGCTCTTCTATAAAATCTTTTGTTGTTGTTGCAAGGCCCTCTAATGTGAGAAAATAGCAAGGTAGGCGTTGTTTTTGGGATTTTTGATAAGCGAGTGTTAAATCTGCAATATTTGCTTTCTTTTTATTTTTTGCAATCATTAAAAACGAAATTTTTCCAAAATCTGAATTTATTCTAATCATGCCTGTAACTT
Source organism: Candidatus Woesearchaeota archaeon (assembly GCA_964651205.1). Classification (GTDB taxonomy): domain Archaea; phylum Nanobdellota; class Nanobdellia; order Pacearchaeales; family GW2011-AR1; genus CAZYXM01. The sequence continues at coordinate 10,910 of CAZYXM010000012.1, read as the reverse complement.
CTTTTTTGTTATACTCAACTACTCTGAGAAGTTCAATGTCTTTAGCAGTTAGAAAATCTTTTATTTGATTTAAGAAATCTTCTGGCTGTTTTTTTATTTTTGGCTTTTTTTCTTTTATTTCTAGAATTGGTTTTTCTTGTTCTAGTTTTTGAATCGTTTCTCCTGGATTTTGGGGGTTATTAGGTTGGGGTGTTTTTGTTTGTGTCGAGATAAAAATCTGGGCCTCATTGTTTGGTATAGAAAAGTATTTCCAATATAAATTGTCTTGGTATCTGAGGGGTATTGCAAAGTCTTTTATTGCTCTTAGGGCGATGCGGATTTGGGGGCCTTGGCTTTCATCTTGTAATATTTTGTTTTGTTTTAATTTAATATATGCTTCTTTTTCAAAACCAGTTAGATTATCTGTAAAAAGTTCTAGTTTTTCTTCTTGTCCTGGGACAAGGTATAGGGGTGATGATCCGACTCTTAAGGAACTTGTTTTTATTTTTTTCTCGTCAAGCAATTCAGAGAGAATTGCAGAAGAAAACATTGGTGAAAGTTCTATATGTTTTGCAATTTTTACAGGTAAACTAGGGCCTCTTTCATTAAGAAAGGAAAAGATCTTTTGTTTTATTTCTTCTACATCTATCATGGTTGTTTAAGTATTCTAGAGTATTTAAGAATTTTTATGGTCTAAGCCAAGAAATCTCATAATATGAAACATCTCCTTCGTCGTCTAGAACTGCGATAAGAAGTTTTTTGTTTGTAGAATGTGCTACCCTGTTTTTTGCAGAAAAGTCATGCCATGTCAAGTTGTCTGATTCTGAGACTGGGTAGAGAATCCAGCGAGCATGGTCCTTGCCTATTTGTTTCCCTTTATCATACACACGAAATTCTGCTCCAAATTTTAGGGCTGTTTTTACTATGTAACCTTTATTTCTTAAATCTTTGAACACAAGATATTTTGTTTTGAATTTTTTGTCTATTTTTTGAAGTTTTTTAAATAGCTCTTTTTCTTTTATTTTTTTATCTTTTGTATCACAAACTTCAAGTTTTTTGTCTTCTACAAGAAACATTGCTTCTGATAATGTGTAGAATATCTTCTCTCCGATTTTCTCGCCAAATCTCTGTTTTGCAAATAAGTCAAATGCTTCTTTTGAATTTGAAAATATTTTCTCTGAGATTAATTGTGCCTTTATTTTTATCATGTACTTATTAAGTTGAATTGTTTTATAAGCTTTTTTAGTGGGGTGTTTTGGCGAATTCGTTGCATACTATAATCTCTTTCATTTAGGAGTCTAAAAACTCAAGGTTTCTCCTAGTTACTAATCATTTTTATATGGGCTTTTTAAAAGAAACCAAAATTGCCTAAGGCAATTTTTCAAGAGTATCTAAAGATTTATTAATATCTTTTTTCTTTAATGTTTATGAAAAAGTGGTGGGATATTCGTAAGTATAAACAGGGTTCGATTTTAAGTGAGACGCCTGTTGTTTGGATTATAATTATTGTTGTGGCTGTAGTTGTTATTATGGGAATTTTGATTATGAAGGGGAAGTTGACAGGGTTGTTGGGGTGGTTTAAAAATTTGATGAGGTTTGGTGGTTAGGATGTTAAAATCTCTAAGAAAAAAAAGAGGAGAGATAACTTCTGATCAGATTTTGATTATCATTCTTGCTCTTTTAGCCGCTGTTTTAATTCTTGGTTTTGTTTTCAAGGTAGATATAAACAGATGGATTTCAAATACATTTCCAAGTTATGATTATTCTGATGAAGATGAATTGATTGCAGGGGTTGATGAGTTAGCAGATTTGAAATGTGATTGGGTGGTGGGGCGGGTTGGTAGGGTTGGGGCCGAGAAGGGCAAAATTTATCTTGGGGATTATATTCCTGTGAAAGAAGCCATTGATAGTGGTGTTGAAAATCTTGGTTTTGTTGATAGTGGTTTAACTTGGGATTATGACGACAAGGTAGCTAAGGTTGATAAATTTAATTGGTTTTGGATTGTTAGCGATGTTCGAATTGCAGAGATTAAGAAACAAAAAAGCGGAAGCACTATTGCAGAAAAGATTTATCTTTTAGATAATTTGTTCTCTAGTAAAGATTCTTATAATAAAATGAAGGCTGAAGCTAATGGAAAACCTTTTCCATCTTGGGAAAATTTAAAGAAACTCCATGGGGCATTTAAGTGGACTCCGGGGTTTAAGATTTGTGTTTCTGATCAGGAGAAAAAGATTTGGGAGACGCAGAATAGTTGCAAAGTGATAGGGTGTGAAAATTTTGAAGGGGAATGTGTTGGGCGGGGCGACGCGAGGTACTCGGAATTTCGTCTAAATGAGACTAAATTAATTGTGCCTTATTTATGTTCTGAAGAGGGGATAGATTGTGTTATCTCTCGAATCCCTGGAGAAAAACTGGCAGGAGATGATATCTCCTTTGGTGATATAGAAACATTTCATGAAACCAAATTTGATGTTGAAAATCAAATTTTACAGTTTATAACAGTTGATGGGGAGGGAATTGCTTTGTCGAACAAGAATGAAATCGATATTGATTATGGGGGCGGGGTTTATAATTTTAAAATGAATGTGGTTTCTGATGAAAGATATTGTTATTTTATTGGAACTAACAAGTCCAAACTTGTTTCGGGTTTTTCTTCTGAGGATGTTAGGGTTTTTAATGAAGAAAGTATCTCCGGAGGATACCAGTCAGCAAACATTCAATTTACAAAAGAGAGCTATCTTCTCTTGTCTGCTTATTCTTTACAGGGCGAAGATTTTATTTATAAGATTGTGAAAACCAATCCAACTTCTGGGAATAGAAAAATATAAGATCCTAATATTTTTTCTGGAGATGTTTCTAATTTAAATGAGATTCTTGAAAAAAAAGATTATGGAGTTGAAGTTAAAATTTATAATGTCTTTCATTCTTTTAATGATATTGATTTCGGTAGAGAGTATGTTCTGAGAAAAAAGCGTTCTTGGGGAGGTGTTGATTTGGTAGATATTTTTGTAGTTATCACAAAAGGCCATGATGAGAATGAGGTTCTTATTAAGGGAAGGCATGGAATTAACTGTCCTGGATTGAGAAAGTCAATTCCACTATCAGAAATCAAGCCAACACTATCAGAAACATTAAAGATGTGTGGGTGGTAATTAAAAATTCATTCTTCGCGATAGAGTATTATTGCACGATCTGTGAAAAATTGTCCCGCAGTATTATCAAATCTAATTCTTCTTTTATTCCCTATCCTTTCTAGTTCCTGGTAGACATATTCATCTTTTTGACTTCCCATGGAATGATAGTAGGTGAATTTTATGGTTGGTAATTTTGGTGGATTTCCCCCTATCCAGGTTATTGGTTCTGTTATCCTGGGGAAATCAGGATCTTCAGAAGGAATTCTTGGGTCAAAAGAGTACAGAATTCTGTTTCTCTCAAATGTAATCTCTTTTGGCATAAATAATTCAAACTCGGCTTTTTGTTCTAGAGAGAGTTGGGGAGGTATTTCAACTTTCCAAGGTTTTCCAATAATTGGGGGTGTTTTAATCATCCTAAAAGGGATATTTGATCTATTAAAGCATATATCGTTTTTTGTATCTTCGTAAACTATTCGGAGTTTATTTGCTCCAGTTAATTCAATTCTGAGTGGCTTCTCTTCTAGATTTGTTTTAATTGGAGAATCTTCTGTTTCTCCACGCTCATACTTTGTTGAGTATTTATAATCTCTTTGATTTAACCGGAGGTTTGTGTTTAAGACGCTATGGTCTTCAAGTTTTAACTCTCCATTAAAAAAGCTTAGGACTATATCTTGAGGGTTTTTTATTGTTGGCCTATTTAACCAAAATCCTTCGAATTTTTTTGGGTCATACTCAACCCTCCTTAACAAAGCAGTATGTTCAAGAAATACCCCTGGATTATCGTATCGTAAAGGTTCTGACATTCTTAATGTGTTTCTGTCTAAAAATTCTATAGGGCTTCTTGCTTCTGTTCCGGGCCCCATCCTTGAATCTTCAAAACCAAAATCTTGTCTTAATTCATAAGGTAGTTGAGAGGTGTCTATTCTGTATGGTAACACAACCGTCTTTTCTGGATGGGCCATAATCATTTTGTCTTCTGTGAAAATGAATCTTTGTTTTTCAAATTCCTCCTTGTCATTTCTGTCATCTTCTGCTAATGCTCTTTGATCCATTTCAAGCTTCCAAACACCAGCCAGAGGATACAGGTTTGTATTTACAAAAGCAGTGATTGGGTCTTGTCCTCTTGGAACTTTTTGAAACTGAATTCTTTCTTGTCCTTTTGAAAACCACAATCTTCCTTGATTGTCTAATTCTACTGTTGCAGGTTTATCACAGTATTCAATTTGTCTTTTTCTCGAATCAGAATCAAAGTCCCAAGGGTAAACCCATTGGCTATAAAAGATAGGATCACTAATCTTTCCGGCCCTCATAGCTACGAACTGGTTACTCATTTCTTCAATAGCGATTGATTCCTTATCAATAGCACTATCAAAAACTGCCCTTTCAAATCTTTGGCCCCTGATTTCGGGGATTATTTTACTGAACAAAAGTTTTTCACCTGTTCCTTCTCCGATTCTTATTATGAAGTCATGTAATACTGAATCTTGGCTTGGAATATTTTTCCACGTCCCTTGGAAAATTTCATTTGCATCCGGTTCAAATGTTAGAGTACCAATATAAGCTTGTTCAATTGTTGCTCTTGGTATTTGTGCTCCTCCTGAACCTGCAAGGTTTCCTCCAGAAGCATTGAAAACATATAAACAAAATGGGGTGATTGTTCTTTGGGGGGTGGGGTTGTCTTGGGAAACTTTTAATTCTATACTTCTACCACATAAAATTCCTTTTTTATCACTTCCAACTGGTTGATGTTGCTCAATTGGAATTAATTGCCCAGAATTCTCTGAAAGGATGATTGTGTCTTCAATTCCTTTTCTTTTTTGTTCCATTAACCATTCTGTAAACTTCAAAGACATATCATAAATTTGTGAGATTCCTGTTTGGTCTGCTTCTTTGTTTTCTCTTATCCAATCCGAGATTTTTCTTGCAGTTCCAAGGATTCTTTTATCTGCAACTCTTTTTTCAAGAGGATATAATCTTGTTGTTCTTATTCTATCCCCCGTGATGTTTATTCCTTTTTGACTATTTTTTTGTATTGAGAATCCTCGTGGTATTGCGAGATAGATTAAACTGCTTGTTCCGTCTATTGAAGGCACAATGTTTTCTGTTGGAATTCTGCCCTCTGCAATCTGTCTTTCTTGTTCTTGTGTTAATCCAGTTGTTGAATCTCCGACACCATATGCAAAAGAGATTTTTTCATAGTCTGTTCTTCCTATAAAATAAACAGGCCTCATTTCAGCACCTTTTACACCCATTCTTTGTAGTGTTGCAGAAACACCACCATGGAGCGGGAGAGCTGGAATTTCTTTTTGTTGGGCCCATGTTGAGGTGGGGTGTCCTGGATTTCTTTGAATTAAGACTTCCAGTGTGTCTCTTGATTTTAAAAATTTATTTCTTATCTTTGTGTTTATTTTTTCTTTGATTGGTTCTAATGCTTTTTGTTCTGTTTCTTGAACTAGGGGAATATCCTGTAATTCATCTAAGAAATCTGCTCTTGCTGTATTAAATACTGTTGCAGCTGATAATATGAATGGTGCGATTCTCTTTCCAATTGATTTCCATGGAACCATTCTTTTTTTTAGAGAAATAGGTTTATAAAAATTTATTTACTCGAGTTGATTAGGAAATATTTATTAATGAAGTTGTTTTGGTAAATGAATGAATAAAAGGGGTCAATCGGGAAGCTGGATGTCTGAATCTGTTGGGAAAATCATACTTGCTGTTTTGGGGATTCTTGTCTTAGTTTTACTTGCTGTTAATCTTGGAAGCATCTTTTTTCAGAAATCAAAATTAGAACAAGCAAAGTTTACTCTTTCAGATATTTCTAGAACAATAGAATCTCTGGATATCGGGGATGAAAAAACATATTTAGTAGAAAGTCCGAAGGATTGGTATTTAGTTTCTTATAATTATGAAGAAGGAAAAAATAGGCCTGCAAGTTGTGGAGATTTTGAAGGTTGTTTATGTATTTGTGGCAAGGCCAAGATTGATGAAGAATTAGTTTTGCAGGTCACAAATCAAAAGGATTATTTTTATTCACAAAAAGGAATTTCTCTTTGTCAGGAAACCGTCTGTAAAACTTTTGAAAGGAAAGTGTTTGTAGATAGGACTCTAGATTTTCTGAAAGATCCAACAATGTTTAATATTTGTCCAACAGAGACAGTTCAGCAGAAAGTAAATTTTATACAACTGGTTCAAGTTCCTATTCTTTTGAATCTTATAGATGGGGGCTGTGGGGTGTACATAAAAAATGAAGAAGAATAAAAAAGCAATGATGTCGACGACAATAGGGAAGATTATCCTGTGGCTTGTGGTGCTGGCGGTCTTGGGGGTTGGGGTTTATTATATAAACAAGGTCTTGTTTATTCCATAATATGAAAAAACAAATAAAAAAAGCAGAGATTACTATGACAACAATAGTCTCTATAATTATTGTGCTATTTACTCTTGGAGTTTTGTTATTAATTTTTTCTCAAATAAGTTGGAAAGGAGATGTTAATCGAGAAGTTTGTCATCAATCTGTTGTTTTGCGTGGAAGCTTACCAGATAGTGCGATTCTCTCTCTTGTTGCAGAAGATGGTTCCAAGGGGTTAGTAAATTTGAAATGTAAAACAAAAAGAATTTGTGTGACTGGAAAGACTTTTTTTCAGGGAGAGGGAGAATGTGCTGAGATTCTTGGAGATGATTTTATAACTTATAGAATTGATTTAAGTAATCAAGAAAAAGCAGAAGAGCAAATAAAACAACTAATGGGGCGAGAGATGGCAGAATGTTGGGAGATGATGGGGCGGGGGAATTTGCAAATTTTTATGAGACCAAATCAGGATTTTAAGCCGAAGATAACCGGTGTTGTTTGTTCAAGAATTTCTTTTGACGAATCTGTAACAAGTAATGTGCAAGAGGTAACTGGGCTAGAATATTATTTATTGACACACAAGGTGCCAAATAATGAAATTTCATATTGGGATTATTTCAGAAATGCTTTGGATGGAAATACTATTGCTTTGTTGGCTGGGGGCAGATTGGAACAATTGCAAAAGGGGAAGCTCAATTTAAAAGAGACAAAAGCTATTGTTTATGCAGAGGCCGGAAAATCAAATTTGGGGGAATTAATTGGGGGGGCTGTTGGTGTTGTTGTGCCTATGGCTGTTGGGGGGCAGGCGGGTGTTGCTTTCTCTCCTTCATTTGGTTACCTTGGGCTTAAGGCGGGGGGTTGGGTTTCTAAAAAGATTTCTAATCTTCAGGGTTTATTTGTAGATGGAAATCAAGAATTTTCAAGCGGGATTTATTTAGTGGATTATAATAAAGAATCTTTTGATAATATGGGTATAACTTCTTTTGAGAACACTGCTTAATCTTTTCCTAGTATTCTTATTACTCTGAAACCGACGTCACTGCGATAATCTATTTCTTTTGTTGAACTTCTAGCTGTTGATTTCCAGACAATATGTTTAAAGGAGCCACCATAGGCCTTGCAACCCTCATAGCTACCAAAAGTTGTTCCATCATTGTGGGAAATAGTAGTATAACACATCTCTGCTACATTCCCGTGGAGATCATAGAGCCCATTTTTACTAGGAGGGTATGAACCAACTACTCGCACCCTTGCGTTAGACTCGTCTGCATTTTCTGCAAGGATATTTGCCTGATTAGGTTTTAGGTCTATTCCCCCTGTATTAAATGGAATGAATTTGTCTCCTGTACAAGCCCGAATCCACCACGCTATGTGTGGGAGTCTGTAGTTCCTTCCTGTTTGAAGAGACAACCATTTGCAGAATGTTTCAGCATCTTCACTCGATATCTCTCTTACAGGCAGGTCTAGATCTCTTTCTTCAGAACCTTCTTTTGATTCTAGATAGTATCTTAGAAAATCAGGGTTTTTATTAAGATATCCTGTCTTTCTTACAAACTCTAAAAATTGCCTTGTTGTAACTTCATGTCTCTCTATCCAAAACCCCTCAATTACCTTGTCTATCAATTTTCCATACTTATCAGTCACCCTTCCCTCAGGAATCCAAACCATCTCCAAATCCACCTCATTGCCAAGGTCTTCTGTATAGTTGTGTCCTTCAGAATAATTTTGTGTCTTGGATTTTTCCCCACCAATTTTTCTTTCACTAGAATTATTCCACCAACCTTGATCAAAGCTTTCTATTGAAGAAGAATTACTTGGGGATTCTTGTCTTGAACAACCAGATAAAATTCCTGTGAGGCCTAGGATACCCATTCCTAGAAATTTTCTCCTGGTGTGTTGTTGCATGTTGTTCTTTAATTTTAGGGATATTTAAGTTTTTATATGATTTTTTAGTTAAATTTATAACATTGTTTTGTGTTGTATTTTAATGATTTTAAAAAGAGGAAAGAGGGGTCAAGAAGCATTTTGGCCTGTGTTAATTTTTATATTGATTAGCTTGATTTTTTTCACAACTGTCTTCTTATTTGTTTTTAAGTCTGCAACAGGTGCTGTTGTTTATGAAGAGATTTATGCAAAGAAGATTGCATTAGTTCTAGATGAAGCAAAACCTGGAATGGCTATTTATATTGACTTAACAAAGGCGATGGAAGTTGCTAAGAAAAATGAAATTATAGGATCAGAGATTAAAAAGATAATTGAGATTGATAAAGAGAAAAATTTTGTTAAATTAAAGTTGAACCCAGACGCAGAAGGTTTTGTTTATTATTATTTTTCAGAAATTTCTTTTGACTGGACTATTGATGGAACTAAACTAAGGATTAAGGTTTTGAAATGAAACTAGTTAGAAATAAAAGGGGTGAAGAAAAAGTCTTTTCAATTTGGTGGTTTGCAATGTTGATTTTGGTTGCTGTCGTGGTTGCATTTGTGACTATTGCGATTTTTAGTACAGGCTCTGATGTTCGCGAAGTTGAAAGTGCGATTTTATATGAAAAGATTGCTTCTTGTTTGATTAACAATGGTGTTTTAGTTGAAGAAGCCTTGGGCAGTGATCTTTCAGGGGATGTTTTTTCTTTTTGTGCGCTTGAAAAAAGTTTATTCGAGAATCAGAATTTCTATTATGTGAATGTTACGCTTGTCAAGGTTAGTGGAGAAAGTAAAATTCTTGTTAATATAGGAAATAGGGGGCACTTAAAAAATTGTTTTGCCACACAAGGAAGAAATGCGAAAGGATATCCTGTATGCAAAATTCAGAAAGAGATTGTTTTTTATAAAGAAGGAGATGTATTAAAGAGGGGATATTTGAATGTTATTGCCTCTTCAAATCAGGGGTTGGAGGTGGTTAAAAATGAAAAATAAAAGAGCAATTGCAGAAACATTGACATGGTTTTTTGGATTTATTGTAATTTTTATTATTCTTTTTATTTTTGTCTTTTTTTCTGGGATTTTTACATTGGGAGAAAGGATTTCAGGAATTAAGTCTTCTGTGGATATTGGTTCTGTTCAAGAATTAGAAAAGCTGGGGGATTTGAGGAGGACAGAGGTTTTTTTGATGGGGGCCTTGGGTAATCATGAAATGAGAAAATTTTTAGATACGTGGTTGATTACCTGGAAGCCGGAGGACGAGGAGAAAATGCAAGAAGAAATTTTCCTTTTACTTAAAAATTTGGAGGGGCAGGGGGTATGTGGGAGGGTTTTGTTTTCAGGAAATTTTTATTTTTTAGAAAAAGGTGTTGATAAGAAGGTTAATCTTCCAGAGAATAATGGTTTTGTAGACTTTGGTCCTGTTTATGGTTCTGGATGGGAAACTCTAAAGAAGAATACACTTTTACAATTATTATTTAGACAAAAATTAATTAAATTTTATCCTGAAGAATGTAAAGATGAATAAGAAGGCGAGTTTGCATGTCTTAGTTTTCGTATTTCTAGTCTTAACGCTATGTATTTCTAGTCTGTACATGTATGTTGTTTATAAGGGGGAAATAACCGCGCAAGTAGATGAACATGAAAATCTTGAATCTCTTTTATTGAGGGAAAAAGAAATTGGCTTGTTTTTTGATGAGTTAATTGAAGAAAGTTTTTATAAAACTTATCAAGAATTTGTGAATGAGGGGAAATATGTTGCAGAACAAAGAAAAGACGTAGGTGGGAGATTTGTTTTTGATTTGCTTAATAGTACGTGGGAAGAGGAATTTAAGGAGGATTTTTCAAAGAATTTAGAAGAAAGAGTTGGGGGGATTGAACTTTCAAATTATGAAGATTGGAAAATGATTAGAGATAGAATCTTAGAGAAGGGATTTGATATTTCTTTTGAAGATGGAAAACTGATTTTTAGTACTCATATGGATTTAGAAAGGGAGGATTCTGGGGGTGGAATGGGTGTGGTGTATGATTTTAAGACAGTTGCTGAGGAAGATTTTTCAGAATTAATTATTTTTGAGAATTTAGAAAATGTGAGAGAAGAATGTTCTTTAGCTAATTTTGAAAAGTGTATGAAAGAAAAGCTAGAGAATTTTGATGTTTCTGTTGAAAGAAGATTTGCAATGTTGGATGGGGAGAGTAAGGAATTTTATTTTGTAGATTTAAAATCAAAACAAGAGTTTTTATTTGATGCTAGATTTAGTAAGATTGAGTTCTCTTTTGCACAAAGAATTGTCTGATTTTCATCAACTAAAAGGAGTAGAAACATTTATAAATGTGTTCTAACTTTGAAATAACAACACTGGTTGGGAAAAAAGGGTTTTACAAAAAATGAAAAGCCTCAGATTTCCAGCAGAGTGTATGTTTTTAGTTTTTATGACTTTGTTTTTGTTTAATTTTGTTTCAGCTTTCTGCGGGATCCCTTCTTATCCAGATTCACATCAATATCAATATTCTACACCATTGT
>CAZYXM010000011.1:0-12033 GCA_964651205.1 Candidatus Woesearchaeota archaeon | reverse complement strand
GGTATATTCGATTAAGAACTCTTTTGTTGTTTTTCTTAAGTTGTTTCTAACTGCTCTTGAAACTTTTTTTCTTGTTATTAAAAATGGTTTTATTGTTGCTCTTATGTCTTTACAATGAACTTCAAAAGAATCTTCAACATAATTTATTCTTTTTCTCATTGCTCTCCTTATGTAGGTTGTAGCAAGAACTAGTTTTTTTGGATGGGCAACTAATTTGTCTTCTTTTTTCATTATTTTTAAAACAACTTCTAAACCACGGCCTCTAAGCTTTCTTGATAAGTCTAATTTTATGGTTCTACCTATTAGGTCCTCAGGAGTTCCTAGTACCGCGATTTCCTCTTCGAGAATTGGTGCTTCAATATCTATGAATTTTTTTTTCATTGCCATTTTATTCTTGTATTACCTTTCCAGCTCTTAATCCTTTCTTTCTATTTTTGGATTTCCCACATTCCTTACATGTGTAAAGGATCTGAGCTTTTTTAGTTGTTTTAGTCTTCATTTTGAATTTGGACACGGCTTTTTTACTATATCTCCCAAGATTTCCAATGCCTCTTGCTCTTCCTCGAAGTCTTGCTCTAATTTTTGAACCTCTTGTGAGGGCTCTTTTTTTACCGCCTGAGCTAACTTGTTTGATTTTCTGTTCTGTTCTTTTTTTACAATATGGGCAGTATCTTTTTGTTGTCTTTGGAATTTTTACCATAGAAACATCTGATTGAGAAGGTTTTTAAAGGTTGCGTCCCGCAGTTATTTATGGGGCGAGTTAAGTTTGGAAAAGGGCAACAAAGAAAGTTTATTTTGAAAGTCATGGAGAATGTTTTAGTTAGCCATGCAAATGGTTTGTTGCAATTTGGTTTAGATGTTAAGGAATCTACATTAAGGAATTATTTTAATGAATCAAGATGTTTGTCTGAAGATTTATTTAATCATTTATGTCAGCTCGGGAAAATTGACAAGAAAGAAATTTCATTTAGGGTTTTGGAAGATAATTGGGGGATGGTTTTGGGCGGGAAGAAGGGGGAAAGGTGAAGATTTTATAAACTCCTTAAATATCAATTTTATATTGGTCCCATAGTTTAGCGGTAGAACGCATCCTTGACTTGGATGTAGTCCAAGTTCAACTCTTGGTGGGACCATAAAACGGAACCACAAATATATTTATATAACCTTTTTCTCTTTAATTATAGATGAAAAAAGAGAGGGGTAAAAGGGCGCAAGTTACAATTTTTATTATTATTGCAATAGTCGTGATTGCAGGGGTTATTGCTTGGTTTTTGATTAGACCGGGGGTTAGTTCTAATATCCCTAAGGAGTTTGAACCAGCTTATAATTATTATTTGTCTTGTATAGAATCTTCTACATTAGAGGGGGCTGGGATTCTGGGTTCTCAGGGGGGATATATTAAGATTCCTGATTTTGTCCCAGGTTCACAGTACATGCCCTTTTCATCTGAATTAGATTTTTTTGGTACGCCTGTTTCTTATTGGATGTATGTTTCTGGGAATAATCTATTGAAAGAACAAAAGCCAACAAAAGAAATGATGGAAGCAGAATTGTCCCAGTTTGTCGAAGACAGATTAACAGAATGTGATTTTACTGACTTTAATTTAAGGGGATATTATGTGGATATTGGCTCTGGAAGTGTGGATGTAAAGATAAATGATTTGGATATTGATGTAGACGTAAATGCACCATTAAAACTTTCTTCTGAGAATGACTCGGTTATTTTATCAAAGCATAATGTTCAGGCAAAATCAAAACTTGGAAAGTTTTACAATCTTGCAAGTGATTTTTATGAATCAGAAAAAAATCAGGCAGTGTTAGAGTCTTATGGTCTAGATGTTTTGAGATTATATGCTCCTGTGACTGGTGTTGAGATGACTTGTTCTCCAAAGATTTTTGATTTCCAACAAATAAGAAAAGATATTGTTAGTGCATTAGAATCAAACACTGCATCTCTGAAAATTAGAGGGAGTTATTATTCAGATTCTGATAACTATTTTGTGATTGATTCTAAAGAAAGAATAGACGAGAATGTGAATTTTGTTTATTCAGGGAATTGGCCAACAAAGATTGAGATTAATGGGGATGCATTTGCAGAACCTGTCGGAATGCAGGAAGGCCTCGGAATTCTGGGCTTTTGTTATGTGCCTTATCATTTGATTTATGATGTGACTTATCCAGTTTTAGTTCAATTTTATGATGAGAAAGAATTATTTCAATTTCCTGTTGCAGTTATTATTGAGAAAAATCAAATAAGAGAAATTTCAAATGTTGGCGAGGCCTTGGTTTTGGAATCAGGTATTTGTGAATATATGGAAAACGATGTGAGGGTTTATACTTATGATTTAGACTTGAATCCTGTCGAAGCTAACATAAGATTTAGTTGTCTTAGCGACGGGTGTGGTGTTGGTATGACTGAGCAAAAAGGGGGTGAAGCGTATTTAGATGCAAAAGTTCCAACTTGTATAAATGGTTATGTGCAGGCTTCTGCAGAGGGGTATGCTCCTGCAAAAGTTATGATTTCAACAAATGAAGAAACAGAAGCGAATATTTTAATGAAAGAACTACACGATGTCACACTTAATCTTGGGAATATCCCAGGTATTGTGATGGTTAGTTTTGCTTCAGAAGATTATTCTACTGCGGTTTTATATCCAGACACAAAAAAGGTTCAATTAATTGACGGACTTTACAATGTAACGGTTTATGTTTACAAAGATTCTACTCTTAGTTTTCCGGGGGTTACAGATAAAAAGTGTTTTTCTGTTCCAAAGTCTGGGGTGGCTGGTTTATTTGGGGTTGAGGAAGAAAAATGTTATGATATAGAAATTCCAGAACAAGAGATTAGTATGGCGGTGGTGGGGGGTGGTAAAAGTCTTGAATACTTTTTTGAAGAAGACTTGAGAAATGCAAACAGCTTAAATATCAATGTTCCGTTATTTGGAGACCCGAGTAGTGTTGAAGATTTACAAGATAATTATATTGAATCAGAAGAATCTTATTTGGAGGTTTCTTTTTCATGAGGAAAATCATCTTTGTTTTTGCTTTTTGTATTTTGTTTAGTTTAGGATTTGTTACATCAGCAGCTTTTGAAGGGTCTACTACTGATTCTGGTTTTACAAATTCCAATAATAAATATCAAGCATATCCTACTTTTAGTGGTGTTTATGGTGGAAGTTCTTCAACTTACTGGCCTCAGATGCAAGAGATCCAAAATGATCAATGTGATGCAACTACTGCGGATTTTGCAGTTATGATTCCTCCTGGCGGCTGTGAACCAGCAGTTGTTAGAAGTGATTTATTGGCAGAGCAGAATGTGCCTATTTTTTGTCAACTGCAATCTGTTAGATTAAATCCTTTGATAAAAGTATCGTCTATAAAATCCATAACATTTAAGGGGAAATATCCACAAGAGGTGGCAGGTGTAGGGTTTCATCCAGCAAGGGCGGGTGTTAGAAGCTATGATACTTTAATCGGAGACCCATTAGTGAATAATATTGGTTATGCTGTTATAATTTTAAAAAGAACACCGAATGAATCTTCTTCAAGTGATTGGGTGGAAGGAAACTTGACAGCTACAATGGCTTATGATGCAGAAAAGGCGTTTGGGGTGGGGGCTGCAGAATTTTATTTAGAAACAATGGATAATAGTGAATGGGGATTGAAATATAAGCAGAATAGTTTTTGGTATGGGCGTGGTTATTTAAGAGCAGATGATATCTCTGGAGATAGTGCAAGGATTTCGATTTATAATGATGAGAATAATGTTTGGTCTTCGATAACTTTGAAAGAAGGGCAGACAAGCGATAGGATTTATTTTCCTGGTTTTTATTGTAAGGCTGGTTTGAAAGTTAAGTTGAATAAGATTGAATCAGAAGAAGACTCGGCATTATTGAATATAGATGGTGATGAAATCTGGGTGAAGGAGAAAGGAAGAGTTTTGAATAATAGATGTACTGTGAGTAAATTAAAAATTGTTGCAGGGAATGCTGGTAGTGTTGAGCTTTCTTGTTCTGGGCAGAAAGTAGAATTAAGTTTATTGTCAAACATGAAAGCAGATATTTCTTTTGACTCTGGATCTGAAAAGAGTTATGAGATTGGGGATTTGGTTGTGCAGGGTAGAACTACGAGTGATGGAACTACAGAACCAAAATGGTATTTAGCTTATGTTGGAAAAACAGAATCAAAAGTCCAAGGTGTTGAACAGGATTTTATGGTTTTAGTTGCTTCTGATACAGAAATTGAATCTGAGAAATATACAGATGTTGCACAGGCAGTTGCTTTTGTTGATGGTAAAGATAAAAACTACCAAGAAGATGAATTTGAAAAAGCTGTTGCTAGTAAAACTTCGTTTGTACAAGATAAAAGTTTAGTTGTTATTTTGAAAGGGCCTGATCCTAAATTTTATCATGTGGGTGGAAAGAACACCGCGGTTAAATTTTTAGGAGCTACTGATAGAAATTTACAAGCAGAAAAAGATACAACTGATGGAGAATTGACAGTTGAACAAAAAGAATTGATTAAGACATATTATGATAAGATGGACGCTGAAGTTAAGAATCTGTTGGATTATTATCCGCAAGAAAGAAATGACCAGGATGCAGAAGGTGTTTTGAGCAGGTATGGGGAAACTGCATTGCAAGAACAAATTAATTTGGCTGAGGAATTAGTTGCTCAGGGAATTTTAACAAATGAAGACTTGATTAGTTTGATTGAGAAATTTGCAGAGAAATATCTTGATTCTCAGACAATAAACTTCCAATTGTCACAATTGCAATTAAAAAGAAATTATGATACTAGTAATGCTTATGAATCTGTTTATATTAATAATGATTATCATTCAATAGTTTTGAAACAATTTAAAACAGCAGACAAAACGCAGAAGACAACAGAGATTTTAGTGGATGGATTTTATAAGGGGTTGGTGGTGGAAGGGGGAAGGTTGTTTCTTTCTGAAAAAGATGAAACAAAGCATGGTGATTATCTAAGAGTATTGAAGATAGAGCCAACAAAAGTTGAGGGAGAGATTTATTATAATTATGACGATTCAAAAAGCCAATATACAATTACAAAAGTAACTTTATTTAGAGAAAAAGAGCAAAAAGTTGGGAAGGAAAATAAATATACATTATTTGTTCGAGATATAGATGTTAAGGAGGTTGCGCATGTTTCTTTAATTCCGGAAATTCCAAGAGCAACTACAGAAGCGAATTTTACATTTAAGATTGGAATTGAAAAAAGGTTGATTGAATTGACACCTGAAAAAGCAAATAAGTCTTTAGAGAAGTTAAATAAAACAATTGCTGAATGGGAAGAGAGGATTGAAAAATTAGGCAATGTAATTGAAACTTGGAAGACAACTTGTTTGGCTACTGCTGCTGTTTTTAATGTTAAGAATTTGTTTGAAGGTTTTTCAGGAAAGAGTATGGCGAGACAGAAAGTTATGGAATCTTATAGGGCAAAGTGTGACGCGATGCCTGAGTATGCTGGAAGAAGAAGTGTTTGTTATAATAAATATTCAAATGAAATTGGAAAGGATGTCAATGCATATAAGGAAGCAATTGATTATGTTAACTCTGAGGTTGAAGGTAAGAATTCTGTTGAAGAATGGAAAAAAGACAATGCAGGCACAATAACTGGAATTATGGATGGTAAAGATGAAAAAGAGTTAGATGTTAAGGATTTGACAACTTGGGAGCAGGTTAGGCAATATTTATTGTATAAGAAGATTGCAGAATTTAAAGAGGATGGAAAGGCAACAGAAGGTTTGTATAATCAGACAAAATACTCTAGAGATAAAGAATTATTAGGGATTGTTAAGAATTTAGAGGACACAAAAGAATTTGAAGATAATAAGGCAGCTATTGTAAAAGAATATGGAGTTAGTGCGGATGATGTTGTGTCAATTGGAAATGGAAGAGTTGGGCCACGAGCTTATTATACTGGGAAGACTGGGGTTGATATTAAGACTAAACCAACTCGTTCAAAGGATATGGTAATTGATGATTCTGCACCTGTCCAGTTTGTGGATTATAAAGGTACAAGATATTTATTAGTATTGGCTACAACACAAAGTTTGAATAGTGGTGTGCGTGGTGTTAAGAAAATATTTGATGTTTCTGAAAGTTCTGCAACGGAAATTAGGAGTGGGGAGGGGGATGGTAATAGGGTCTATAAAGAATTAATTCAATATCAATTCTCAAGCGGTGGGAGATGTATTAATACCTATAAAAATCCGTCTATTAAATATTATGAATCTGGAACTGTGAAAGGTTTGCCTGCGATTGTTCCGTTTGATGCTAAAGAAGGTTGGTATGTGAGGGTGTCTTCTGCTTCGGGTGGTTTGTTGTCAAATCAAAAGCAAGGTTATCAAGAATCAGGTGTTGCGCAATTTTATTATGTTTGTAATGTCGGGCCTAATCAGGTTGAAGAGAATCGTGGTGGTGATGATGTTTGTCAGAGTTTTGATGTGAATACTTACAAAGATGTTGATAGGTTTTTAGGTTGTGAGATGACACAGGTACAAGTTTTGAGTTTAGCAAGAAGTGCAGAAGAAGCAATAAGACAGGCAGCTAGACAATATTCAAGTGCCCGGCCTGGGGGGGTGATTACAATTGATGTTGGGCGGGGCCAGGTTAAAGCAACTGTTGCAAGTCCACTTAGTGAAGATGCTCCGATTTATGAATGCCAGGATTTTATGTCTCCAAAAGATTGCCAGATCTTATTTAATGTTTGTGACCCTGTGATTTGTCCTGTTTCAAGATGTAATTTTGGTGGAACACAACCAGTCTCAAATGTTATTCAATCGGGGATTGCAGGTAGTTTATTGTTGTGTTCAAAGAATTTTATTGGATTTGGTGGTGATGTTGCTGTTCCAATTTGTTTAACTGGTGTTCATGCTGGATTGGATTCTTATTTGTCTATTTTGAAGGCAGAATATGCTTGTTTAGATGAGGCTGCAAAAACAGGGAGGCATGTTGGAATTTGCGACGAGGTTACTGCAATTTATAAGTGTGAATTTTTTTGGAGACATGCTCAACCAGTTTTAAAGATGTTGGTTCCATGGTTGGCTCAAGGTGTTTATACTGGGAACTGGGGTGTTAAGGGTGCTGGGGGTGGGGAGTATATGACCTTCCAAACAGCGTGGGATAATATGCAAAAGAGTGTTGATTATTTTAAAAATGAATATGCGCAAACATCATTTAGGGCAGTTGAATATGGAAATGTTGAACAGTTTGGAACAGAAATCTGCCAGGCGTTTGTTGGGACTTCAATGCCAACAAGTGCAAAAGCTTTAGACTCTTTAACTGCCCCTGAAAGTCCATATCAATTTTATGCTGAATTTTCAGAGATTCCATATTCCCAAGCAACTGTTCCTGCAACATCACAATACAAGGTATTTTATCATATTTATGCTGGGAAAGACCAGGGTGTAAGTTATTCTATTTATTTGAAAAATCCTCCTGCTTCAAGTTATTATGCAAACAATCCTAGAGTTTCTGTTAAGTCTGGATATGCTGCCTCAGGGCAATTTGCAAGTGAGGCTGTTGATTTTACTGCCCCAACAGGATATAAAGAATTGTGTGTTGTGATTAATGGGCAGGAGAGGTGTGGATTTAAATCTGTGACAACTGATTTTGGTTTAGATTATTTAAACAAAGAATATACAAAACAACAAGCAAACAAGAGCGAAGTTAAAACAGAAAAAGAATGTATCTCTGGGACGCCTAGTGTTTATTCTACTGGTTTGAATGTTCAGGAAGGTGTTGCAGAAGGAATACAACCTGAAATTGCCTTGCGGGGCATTGTTAGGGTTTGTGCGACGACAAATCCTGGGGCTGGGGTGGATTTGGGGAGATGGCAAGATGTTGGTTATTGTGGTGATGAGAATATTAGGTGCTGGTTAGATGGAAATAGTGTGAAGGATGATGCGCAATTAGTTTTAGATGCTTCTGGAAATTTGGTAACAGCAACTGAGAATGTGAATAAACTGAATAGTGAAATTAATGTAATGACAGAAGATGAAACATTTAGTAAATTGACAAAATTGGATGGGAAGATTGGGGCGGGGTTGGGAATTATGGAAGTTGATAATGTTAATGAAATTACTAGGAAAATTAGTGAGTCAAATTTAATTGAAGATTTAAATGATGTTGAGAGAAGAGCATTTACAAGTGTTCAGCAAGCTCGGGCTGTTTATTTGAAAACAAAACTTTGGAGGGTTGTTGTTCAAGCTTTGTTAGGGAAAATACAGGAAGCTCCTGCGGTGGAGGTGACGGCTGTAGGAGATGGGCGAGAAGGGGTGGAGGAAGTAGTAGTGGGGGAAGCTGGAACAAAGTTTTCTGAACTCTCAAAAAATATGCAGGTTATGTTGGACGGGCAATCTTGGACAGTAGAATCTATAACTGGTAAGAGTAATGGGAGGAGATTGGTCTCTTTAAAGAAGTTCGGTCTTTTTCTTTCTCCAACGAGAATTTCTTGTGAAGGGTTGCCCCAGGAGATTTTAGGAAGGAGGTTATGTTCATAATTCTATAAAAAAATGGGGAGAGGAGGATTTGAACCCCCGTAAGCATAAGCTACCAGGTCCTAAGCCTGGCCCGTTTGACCACTCCGGCATCTCCCCAGATGAGACATTAAGAAAATCTTTGTTTAAAATGTTTGTGGAAGCAGTAGAATTACTCTTTCTTTTTCTTTCTAGTCTTTTTTACAAGAGTTTGTTTTGGTGATTGTTTTTCTGTTCTTTCTGCTTCTTTTAATCTTATTTGCTCTTCTAGCCCAAGCCTGTCTAGTAGTTCTTTGTATCTGTTTCTTATTGTTACTTCTGTGATGCCTGCAACATCTGCTACTTCTCTTTGTGTTTTTTTCTCGTCGTTGAGTAATGCGGAAACATATAATGCGGCAGCAGCGATTCCAGCAGGACCGGAGGTTAATTCCGAGACTTCTGCTTTCTTTAGTATATTCAAGGCTCCATTTTGTGCTTTTGGAGATAGATGTAATGTTGAGGAAAATCTTGAAATGTAATCTTTTGGAGAACTTGGGGCAACTTTTATTCCGATTTTTCTTATGATAAATCTGTAGGTTCTTCCGATTTCTTTTCTTTCTACTTCTGATGCTGCAGAGATTTCATCAAGTGTTCTCGGGATATTATAAGAACGACAAGATGCGTAGATACACGATGCAATAACAGATTCCATTGAACGCCCACGGACTAAACCTCTTTGCAAAACGAAATTATAGATTCTTGCTGCTTCTTCTTTTACAACACTTGGCAAGTCTAGAAATGTTGCGACCCTTCTTAATTCCGCCATTGCCAGACGAAGATTTCTTTCAATAGATGTAGAAACTCTTTCTTGCCATTTTTTTAATCTTAAATATTTTCTTGTTTGTTGGCTTGAATCTAATTTATAGATGTCTGAAATTTCTCCAACATTAGTTGTTAAACCTTTGTCAAATTTTTGCATGGATATTGGAGCACCACCACGAGATTTTTTTGTAGATTTGTCAAAAGCTCTTAATTCATGGGAGGTATCTACCATTTTTTCCTC
Source organism: Candidatus Woesearchaeota archaeon (assembly GCA_964651205.1). GTDB lineage: Archaea > Nanobdellota > Nanobdellia > Pacearchaeales > GW2011-AR1 > CAZYXM01. The sequence continues at coordinate 2,488 of CAZYXM010000011.1, read as the reverse complement.
GACGAGCAAACCGCAACTTGCACAAATTAGTTCACTTCTTGCCTCATCGAAAATCAGTTTAGAACTTCCACACTCAGGACACTTTTTTGCTTCTGTCATTGTTAGCGCAAGGTTTTTAAACCTTTTGGTTTTTTAAAGCTTTCGGTTAAGGATTTTTTAAGAAGTATTACTCAATTAAGATGCCTTGTACAATTCCTTCTTGACTTGGCCTGTTTGTTATTCTTGCTTTTCCCAATTCTGTTTCTACTATTGCCCCTCTAATTAGAACATTTTGTCTTGCTAGGAAACGATTTGCAGGTGTTTCAAGAACGGTTTTCATTTTTACCTTTTTACCTTTTCTATTTTGAATAATGTTCATGGTATTTTGGGATAAAGAAACGAGTTTCTTATGCCCTCCTGTTGTTTTTATTGTTTTAACTTTTTTCTCTGCTAGTTTAACCACTCTTACTTTTCCTTTCTTCTCATATTTCTTTTCCTTTTTCTTTTTGTGGTATTTTCCACCTGAAATTTTTCTTCCTTTTGCCATGTTGATTGATGAGAAATTTGATTTATAAAGCTTTGTTTTTGAAATGTCCTATGCAAATCTTTAAAAACTAATAAGTCGCAAGATGGACATGGCTAAAGGAATTGAGAGACCATTGGATTTGCTTAATGCATCCAAAGGGAAGGAAATTTTAGTGCAGCTCAAGAGTGGCAGGCAACTTGTGGGAACTCTGGTGGCGTTTGACATCCACATTAATGTGGTTTTGGAAAATGCTAAGGAAGTTGAAAATGGAGAACAAACAAGAAACTATGGCGTCACTTTTTTGAGAGGAGACACTATCATTTTCATTACTCCATCAAGTGTTAAGGAATAAGCGTTTGTCGTGTTTGATTTTCGCTACGACGCTGGTTCTTAGAAGTTTGAGATGATAGTGGATACTCTAAATTTCTAATTTATCTAGATCTCTCGCAACCTCAGAATTCTTGAAAACTTTTTTTGATTCTTCTAAAATTTGTGTTTGTTGCTTTTTTGTTTCATATTTTTGGGAGAGGTGTGTTAGGATGAGTTTTTTGGATTTTGTTTTTTTTGCAATTTCTGCTGCTTGTGTTGAAGTCAGGTGTGAATGTTCCATTGCTAACTCTGTTTCTTCTGAGGAGTATGTTGATTCACAAATCAAGATATCTGAATCCTTTGCAATCTTGTTTATGTTCTTGTTTTGGCTTGTATCTAAAACATAGGTGATCTTTCTTGGGGGTTCTGTGTATGTTAACTTTTTCCCGTCTATAGTTTTTCCTGCGATTTTTATTTTCTTTCCTTTTTGAAGTTCTGCAAGCAATGGCGAATTAGGAATTTTTAATTTCTCAATCTTTTTTTTATCTAATCTTGTTTTTTCTTTTATTACAAATGAATAGGCTAGGCAAGGGGCGTCGTGTGTCATTTTTTGTGCTTCTAGGAAGAATTCTTTTTCGTCTATGAATCTTCCAGAGCTAACTTCGGTTATTTCTGTTTTTAATGAATCTCCTTTTCCTATGAACAATTCTTTGTAAAGAGAAAAGAATCTCTTTGTTCCTACGGGACCATATACCTTAAGTGTTTTATTGTAGTTGTTTAGTCTTAGTGTTTGTAATAATCCTGGAATGCCAAAGACATGGTCGCCGTGCCAGTGTGTTATGAAAAGTCTTGTAATTTTACATGGGTTTAATTGAGCTTTTCTGATTTGTCTTTGTGTTCCTTCGCCACAATCAAATAATAGATTTTCGTCTTTGTATGTTATGAGCATGGCTGGATGATTTCTGTTTACAGTTGGCACTGCAGAGCCTGTTCCTAAAAATGTGAGTTTTATTTTTTCTGCCATGTTTTATTAAAGAAAAATGAGTTTTTATTTGTTTTGAGTGATGAAAAGCAGACGCCAGGATTTGCACCTGGGATGAGAGGGTTGCAGCCTCTTGCCTTACTACTTGGCTACGCCTGCATAAAAAAAGCATGAATAACTAGTTTTTAAGATTATTTATCACCCTTAACCAAATAACCTTGTACTGATTGCCACTATACTTTTTACCCTCCTTTATACTTTTCTTCATCTGCTTTGTCAATTGCGAATAAAATGGGTGCTCTGTAAGTCTTTTTAATGTCTTTATCTTAAAAACTTCAAGTCTCAGTGTGCTGAATTTGTAATGCTTTCCCTGCCCAAATTTATGAAATTCTTTTGCAGTCCTTGTTGTAGAAATCGCCCCTTGTCTATTTAATACTGCTAAAACTTTTTTTTGCTCGCTGGTTGGGAAAGTAATCTGTTCCATAATCAAATGCACCCGACAGGATTTGAACCTGCGACCCCTGACTTAGAAGGCCAGTGCTCTATCCAGGCTGAGCTACGGGTGCGTATGAAGATATAGGTTTTATGTGATTTAAAAGTTTGTTGTTTTGTACAAAATCTTATAAATCCCATTTCTATGTAGTTGTATGACAAAAGAGAGCAAAGAGAAAATCACAATAGAGGAGATTGCA
>CAZYXM010000010.1:5303-12142 GCA_964651205.1 Candidatus Woesearchaeota archaeon | reverse complement strand
AGCAGTATCTCCATACAACCCTTCTTCAACATGAGCATTCCCCATATAAGCTCCATCGTGGTTATTATTGCTTAAATCATAAGCAATTCCTTCTTGAACTTCTACAGCATAAACATTATCCAAAGTTATTCCATCTGAAAGATAAGGAGCTCCAATCCATAGATTTCCATTTCCAGTAGCTGTTAAGTATTCTGTTTTTGTTCCTGTTGAAGTATGTGTTCCAGAACAAGATGTTCCTGCACAGACTTTCACAGCACTACCACCTTCAACAACATCAAGTTCGTCAATGTCAAAAGTTATTTTATAAACTTTTCCAATTGTTAAAACATTTTGATAGACTCCGCTAAAAGTAGATGCTCCAACTGCTTTTCCTCCTGTAATACTCCACCCCCCTTCTTTTGTCCAATTTGTGTCTGTATCAAAACCACCATTTACTGCTTTTTCTGTATGCACAGATAAATTACTTCCATCAAAACTCCAATAAGCAATTAAATCGTCATAAGGTGCAGCCGTAGTATTAATTGCTAGATGTGAGACATTTCCTTCAAAGACAATGTCTTCATCATAATAGCTTGTTTCATTTGAAATAATAATATCATAAGTCTGGGTAGAAAGATGAGGAACAATCCAGGTGATATAATCTACAACTGAGTCATTATCCAGATCATAAGCCTCAAAATCGATATCTACCCATAAGTGTTCTGTCGCTGTCTTGTTTTCTTGAGTCTCCTTTGTATCATCCACAACTTCTAAACTTGAATTAGTCTCTAAATCAACAACAACTTGCCCTGTAATTCCAAATGAAATGTTTTCTTGTTCTGGTTCTTGTATCTGGCCTGTCCCTGTGGTATTTTCCTGCACTGGTTCTTCAATCTGGATTATTTCTTGTGTCTCGTTTAATTGACTTTGTTGTCCTGATGTTTCATTTGTTTCTGTTAAATTTTCTTCAGTAGGAATACTAAAGTTTGTTTCGTTTATTGTTGTTGTATTTTCTTGAACTGGTTCTTCTATGTTGAATGTGGAATTTTCAGTAAACGGTTCCCCTGTACTAAATGTCACATTTTCAGCCTCTTCCCCTAATTGGTTTTCTTGAGAGAAGTTTCCTTCGGAAACATTGCTTTGCAGATATCCATATTTGATTGCTTCTTCTCTTGTTGTATACCACCTAAGTTTTATTTGAAAGCCAGGAGTAATATTCTGAGTTTCATTTAGATGAGTGTAAGCTAAAATATCTGTATAATTAAATTCTGTTTCTCCAGAGATATTAACTTTCTTACCTGTTTTTGTATTCTGCTCAACCGAAACAGGACCAGGAGTTGTGTATTCTATTAATACTTTTTTTGTTTTGTTTTTGTCAATGAGTCTTTCTACATCAACTATCTTTTTGTCTGATTCCTCGACAACAGCTGAGGCTGTTTCAAGTTCTAATTCATTTATAACTTCTCCAGTAATCGTTAATCTTCTAAACCAGTTTCTTATTTTGTAGTATAGACCAGTTTCACCAGAATCCAGGATTGCATTTCCTGTTATCAAATTCTTTTTATCAGATTTCTTCCCAGAATTTTTATAGTCTTCTAATTCCTGTTCTGCTAATTCTGCCTCTTCATCTGTTTTTACAGTTATGTTCTGTGATTCTTTTGGTAATTCTACTTTTAAGTCAACAGTCCTGTTTTCATCTAAAACAATCTTCTTAATCCATTTTACTTCTTGGTTTATTACAACACCGTAATTTCTCAAAGTTGCATTTGTCTCATTAGATATTGTCTGATTTAAAATCAGTGTTTCATTTAATAATTCTGTTTCATTAGTCAAATTAGTCAATTCTGTTTGGTTTTCTTCAATTTCAACTTGTCCTAGGACTTTTTCTATTTCTGATAATGTTCGATTTCCATAGACAAGAGAAACCTTTACAGACCCAGAACTGATATTCAGGCCTAAAGTCTCAAAATCAATAACAATTGTTTCTATATCTTCTGACAAAAAGTCCTCTCCGAATCCCTCTTCTATTTCAGAATAGTTTGTTGTTACCATGACATTTTCTTGTTCAATAGAAATGTCTAAATCACTAATTTCGCCCTTGTCAACATAAAGAATTTCAATATCCTTGCCTTGGGTATTATATGAGAAAGAATTGTTTTTACTTACAGTTCCTAAAATTCCTTCAGGTATCTCGCCCTGCAAAATAACATCCCCAGTAATTAGACTATCTGAACTCTCACTAGATTCACTTATACTAGGAGCCTCAGAAGGAGATTCTTGTGATGAAGACTCTGTGGAGGTTTCAGAGACTCCAACATCTTGGGATTCAGAGACAGTTTCAGACCCAGATATCTCCGAGACAGTTTCAGGAGTCGAAAATTCAACAGATTCTTCTGTTGGTTCTGTTGGTTCTATTCCCCCTTGTACTGGCTCTTGAGTTTCGGGTGTTTCTTCTGGCACTTCTTCTTTTATTTCATCGACTGGCTCTGAGATTGATTCTTCTTGTGAGATTTCTTCAATTTCGCTCGGTTCTTGTGTTTCTCCTTGAGATTCTTCAGATTGTGATGGTGTTTCAGTTGTTATTTCTTCAGAACTAGATCCACTCCCCGCCCCCCCAGAAACTGTTCCATTTTGAGGTTCTTCTTCAATTTCCTCCAAATCGTTTGTTTCATTAATTATTTCACTTGTCTGATTACTAATCTCAAAAACAAAATTAATATCAGGATAATTGGTCTTCTTACCAAGAAACCCATAACCTTGCCCTTGCCCTGCGATCTCCTGATTTTCTATATAATAGCCACCATTCCCTATTGGATCCATAAAGTCATTTAGACTGATTTCTTTTTTAACACCGTCAAACTCCATGATGAGTTTAGAATCTTTTGGTAAAAATTCTCCCCTTTTAAGATTTAATAAAATTTTACTAGACAAATTTTGGCTAACTATTCCTTCAGAAGAGATCTCTAAAACAGCCTTTCCAGAAATAGGTCTGTTGAAGTTGATTGGATTATTGAAGATGTAGATGCCCTCCCCAACCATGAAAACCAAAAAAAATAAAACAAGAAATCCCCCAAAGAACTTTTTCAGATTTAGTTTGTTTTTTTTATTTGGGTCAGTTACTCCCACATATTTTTTCCGTACTTTTCCCTCGCTGTCTCTATAACTCTCATAGTAATACGGGCCAAACTTTTTGCCATTCCTATAAAAGTATCTTTTGTAAGCCATCTAACTCTTTTTTCTCCAAGAAAATTAAGTTTTTATGCTTTAAAAATCTTGCTCAACAAAAAATGCTAAATTTTTTGTGGGAGTAACTACTCTTTTAGGATACTTCAAAACCCAAATACCACACTAAGGCCTATTTTTCCAAGTTCTATCAAATTTCAAATGTTTATAATCTTCTCGCATTGCTAACCACCACCTAAAACCAAAATGAATTGAAGCTATAAATAAAGAGGTAGATAATGGGAAGAAAATTAAGTCCCCTGTTGACCAACTTGGAAATTTAGAAACAATAAAAACCATTGCGAGAAAACTTCCTGTTGCGAGAATTCCTGCTGTTTGAATTAAAGAGGTATATCTGGCGTGTATAATTTCAATTTTTCTCAGATTCATTTCCACACCCCAGTCAAACCCCTCCTTCAAACCTACTTTGTAAATCTTTTCTCTTGAAAATCTGTAAAGATAAAATAGTGTCATGATAAAAAATCCAGGCAATAGTGCAAGAGACAAAATAAAAACCCATGAACCGAGGCTTACATCAAGAAGCAAGGCAATAACAACACCGATAACTAAACTAAGAACAATCCCCCAGAGAACCCCCCCGAATAAGTTTTCTTTTCCAAACATGCTTTATCTAAAAAGGGGAGATATTTAAGTTTTTCTAGAAATACCTCCGAGGTTTTATTGAAAATATCTTTCAGTACTCTAGAGCACCCTACTCAACCCCCCGAGTCTGTGCTTTAAAATCCGGATTACCCCCCAGCAACTTTTCTATTTTCCCAACATAAGAATCCACATTCTGCAGAGGACGATCTCCCTTCTTCCCATCTTCAAGGGATTGTTTTCCTAAATTTTGAAGTGCTGCCAGAGCAAGACGATAATAAAATTCAGGCCTCCCCCCATCCCCTGGGTCATACTCCAAAAAAAATATAAAATGCCTATTAGATGATTCTGTTATTCCAAGTCTTGCGAGATTTAGTTCTCCATCGAGTATTGCGGGCTTAATTTGGCGCCTATACCTTCTAACAAATTCACCTATAAACGCTTCTCTTGAGATCGTAGTTGGTCTTTCGTCTCCCATCTTAATATATCACCAGAACTCTTTTCCCTAAGGTATCATTCTAATAGAACAAGAGTTTTTAAACTTTCCCAACCCCCAAAAACCTTATAAAACCTTTTTCTCTTTTGAATTCATGAAAAAGTGGTTGAAGAGATTATTGATAATCTTGGCGATAATTATTTTAATTGTTGCTGTAGCTGGTTTCTATTTCTATAATAAATATTCAGCAGAGATTACAGAATTAAGAACAGTAAGAAATCAGGCAGGGGAGTTGTTTAGATCTGGGATTGTAGGTCCTAATAAATGTAATGATTATTTGGGTTGCATAAGATATTGCGAAGCAAACCAAGAAGAATGTGTTTCTTTCTGTCAAGAAAATCCAGATAACGGAATTTGTCTCCTTGCCAAAGATTACTTAGGAATTTAATAAAATGAAAAACTACATTAAATTAATAATTTCAATCTTAATTCCGTTGGCAATAGGATATTTTAGTTCTTTTTTTAATCTCAATGCGATTCCGACGTGGTATGCCACATTAAACAAACCATTTTTCAATCCTCCAAATTGGATTTTCGGACCTGTCTGGACGATATTATATGTCTTAATTGGGATTTCTATTTATCTTGTCTGGACAAGCAAGGCAAAAATAAAAAGTGAAAAACAAAGAAAGAAAAAAGCATATTATATTTTTGCAATTCAACTTATACTAAACTTTTTATGGACAGTCCTCTTTTTTGGTTTGAATCTAATTCTGCCTGCATTGATAGAGATAATTTTATTGTGGTTTGCAATTCTTATCAATATAATTTTTGTTTATAAAATCTCAAAGACCTCTTCCTATCTTTTGATTCCCTATTTTCTATGGGTTAGCTTTGCAACACTTTTGAATATTTATTTTTTGATTTTGAATTAAAATCGAAACTATTAAAAACACTAAAACCCTATAAAATTAAAGGAGGTGAAATATGAATACAATAGATTGGATAGCAAGAGTTTTAGTTATAATTGGTGCATTAAACTGGGGATTGGCAATTTGGGACATTAATCTTGTCGCTATGTTGTCGGTTAGCTGGTTAATAACAACTGTTTATGCATTAGTTGGTTTAGCAGGTATCTGGGAAATAGTAAGACTTGCTAAATAAATTTGACTTTTATTTTTTATTTTTTTTATCTTCTAGAGAAATTTTTAGAACCTCTTCTATTCTGAGATTTTCCCGAACTTCTATTATTAAATCTTCTTCCATAACCCTCACCCCGCCCCTGTGAACTAAAATTCCTTTTCGTTTCAATTTTTTCTATATGGGGCATTTCAACTCTTTCTATCTGAAGATTTTCATTTCTTGTGATTCTGCCAAAATTTTCATAATCTTTATCACATAACAAATTAATTGCAATGCCACTCTTTCCCGCCCTCGCTGTTCTTCCAATCCGATGAATATAATCATCACTAGTCTTTGGAAGGTCATAATTATAAACATGACTAACCCCTGAAATATCTAAACCTCTTGCAGCAACATCAGTACAAATTAACACATCTACTTTACTATTGTGAAAACCTTTTAACATTTTACTTCTTTTGTTTTGTGACATCCCACCATGAATTGGATTCGCAGAAACTCCAATATTTTTTAAATTTCTAGCCACGAAATCCACATTTCTTCTTGAAGAACAGAAAACCATAACCAATTCAGAATCTTCCTTTTTCAATAAATGGGCTAGTAATGAAAACTTTAGGGGTGACGGAACATCATAATAAACTTGTTTTAAATTTTTTGGATCAACCAAAGATTCAACTGCAATTTCGATAGCATCGTCTGTGTGTTTTTTTGCAAGCCAATCTATTTCTCTTGAAACTGTGGCAGAAAATAACATTGTCTGTCTTTGTTTTGGGCAGTGATTAATTATTTTTTCTACATCTCTTTGAAAACCCATATCAAACATTCTATCAACTTCATCTAAAACTAAAAACTTTACATGGTCTAATCTTAATGTTTTTCTATTAAGGTGGTCTAAAATTCTTCCAGGAGTCCCGACGACAATGTCTGTGGTTGAGAGTTTTCTCATTTGTGGTTCAATACCAACGCCCCCATAAACCGCCAAAACTTCTAGTCTGCTTTTCTTTGCAAATTTCTTAACAGATTCTGAAACTTGTTCTGCAAGTTCTCTTGTTGGTGTTAAGATTAAAGCCTGAACAAAATTGTTCGATGTTATATTCTGAATTATTGGAGCTGCAAATGCTAATGTTTTTCCACTCCCTGTTGCAGAACCTCCGATTATATCTTTTCCTTTTAATGCTAAGGGGATTGCTTTTTCTTGGATTTCTGTGGGGTCTTCAAATTTAATCTCTTCAAGCACAGCTAAGATTTCTTTATTTAGTCCTAACTTTGCAAACTTTTCTACATTGGCCATTTTCAATATGCTTTCTAAATAAAATAACCTCAAGAAATATTTCTTGAACGCAAGCCCCCACAGCTTTTGCTCAAGGACTTCAATGCAATATTTTAGTTTATTGCAATTAATTATTATTTATTAACAAGATTTAGTTTTTTTAGAGGTTTATAATGTTTTGGGTTCGAGAAT
>CAZYXM010000010.1:0-5293 GCA_964651205.1 Candidatus Woesearchaeota archaeon | reverse complement strand
ATTTCAAATCAATCTTCGTGTCATCTTTCTTGCAATCAAATTTAAACAAAGAAGAACAGCAATTATAACTAAGAGAATAATCAATTCAGGAATTAGTAAGTTAAAAGATTCCTTAAATAAAATTACCTTCTTCAAAAGCGAGTCAGAAACTAATAATGGATTATATACTACAATAGTTCGAAGATAACCTTTAATTGATTCTGTCGGTAAAATCGTATTCGAGAAAAAAATCAAAAGAGATGCAATTGAAATCGAAGCAAGTGTTGTTGTCTCATCTGATTTAAATAAATAACCAATAAGCATCCCTAAGAAAACAAAAACAGTTGAACTAAGAAATAAAACCAATGAAACTAATCCAATAACTGGAATTAAATTAAACTTTGTGAAATAAATTGTTCCAGCAAAAAGAATAATCATCTGAAAAAGTAAAATAATCATACTTGTAAAATATGCACCTAAAACAAAAGAAAGATTTGAAGTCGGTGTCATAAAGTTTCTAAAATTCGCCCTACCTCTTCTTTCAGTAAGCACAATACTTGAAGAAAGCACAATACCTGATAAAAGAATAATAAGTGCAATCAGTGTTGGAAAAAGATGACTCCAATTTGAAGATTCATTTGTCAAAGGAGCAACTTCAGTTTTAATTGGCATGACAATATTTTCTGCATCATCGACAGACATTTTATTTAATTCAGAAATAAGTTGATTGAGATTTTCATAAGCAGTATTAATGTTTTCTTTTCCACTCTGACTTTTTTCAGAAATACTTCCCATACTTAAATCTGCATCTAGAAGTTTTGTTTTCACAGAATTAATCCCTGACTTAATCCCTGACAAATCACTTTCTGTTTCAACTGAGTCCAAAAGTTTCAAAGCATTATCTAAATCTTTCACTGAGTCTGAAAAACTATTTACTGAATTTGAAGAAGATTCAATTGATTTTAGATCATTCAATGCAGAATAAATTTTAGAGTTCTGATTTGGTAAAGAATTCCTCGCTGATTCTAAAACATTTAATAAATCCGTTGCCATTGCAATTCCAAGTTCAGAACCCTTAGAAGAAATTTGTTCATTTATCTGATTAATTAAAGTGTATGCAAGATTCATCCGGGAATTATCAACATAAATCATGACTGAATCCTTATTTCCTTCAATTGAAAGTTCAGGAGGGAAAATAACACAAGCACTACTAATTCCTTGTTTTACCAAACTCTGACAAAGTTCTTCTGAATCAACTTGTTCCGTCAAGAACTGATTATTATCCAGATTAGCTATTAAATCATTTGTAAGTTCACTATATGAAGAAGAATAAACACTCACCTGGATATCTGTTAGATTTGTTGAATTAAACGCAGTTCCGACGAGAAAAACAATTAAAATCGGCGCAAGTATAACTAATAAAAAAGAAAGTTTCGACCGATAAATCACTTTCAGATTTTTGCTAATTATTCCCATTAAACTTATCATTCTTTTTTCACAGTCTCATCAATTTTATTTTGAATCTCTTCTATTTGTTCTGGAGTTAATGCTCCTCCTGTTTCTACATCTACTTTATCTCTCTTTGAAAATATACATCCAAACACATCATCAAGATCTGAAGCATGATATTTTTCTTTTATCTGTTTTGGTGTTCCTTGAACAATAATCTTTTTATCATACAAAATTGCAATTCTATCACAAACTTTATCCATTTCTCCAAGAATCTGCGTCGTCAAAATAACAGTAGTATTATCTTTGTTTATTTTTTTTATTAATTCAAGCATATTATCTCTCAATAAAGGATCAAGATCAGCAGTTGGCTCGTCCATAATTAAAACATCAGGATTATGCATAAGTGCAATTGCAACATCAAGTCTTTTCTTCATGCCCATTGACAAATTCTTTGCAAAAGTGTCTCGCGCATAACTCAAACCAACAAGGTCCATTAATTCTTCTGCTCTTTTTTTTGCGCTCTTTCTTTTTATATGGTGGAGAGTTGCAAAGTGCAAAAGATTTTCCTTAACAGTTAAACGATTATGAAACGAACCATCTTCGGTCGAGAAACCAACAATTTTCTTTAAATCTTTTTCTTTTAGAATTTCCCGTTTTGCATAAGTGATTTTTCCTGCACTTGGTTTATAAAATCCTACTAAAAGTTTTAGAATAGTTGTCTTTCCCTCCCCAGATGCACCAATAATTCCAGTTATTTTATTTTCAGGAATTTCTAAATCAATTGATTCAAGAACAACTTTCTTCCCAAACCGTTTGTACACCTCTTTAAATTTGATGAGCTCATCATCCATGATTATCCAGAGATTAATTGTTTTTAAAAGTTTGTTTTGAGATACTCAAGGATTATAACATCCCACATAACTCTTGAAAAAGAGAATACATTTTACCATCGACAGAAAATAAGAGATAAGACGCCCGCACCGTTAGTGTAGCGGTAGTTTATAATTATTCACAAAAAATCCATTCACCTAATTTTTCAAGAGAGGGGCAATCCTTACTGTTTAACTTAACTCTTCCCCTAACTAGCCCCGTACTAACTTGAGTTAAAGTGTATGAATTATCTTGTAATTTTAACATGGCCATTGGTTCCCAATAGTCCTCTCCATCTTCTGGTACTTGGACATGGTACCAGGTCCTCATTTTAGAAGGAGAGGTTCTTTCCCATCTTTTATGTGTCTTCAGCCTATAACTTAAATCTTTGACTCTTCTTTCCATAAACTCTCTATCTTCCGCTATTGTTGATTCATCAGCTGCCTCAGAAACACTTCTCGCAATCTCAGATGCAAAACCCATTGGAATTCCTGCTAATGTCATTTTATTCTCTTGCTCCTTCGACTTCTTGTGCAACGATTGTATCTAGATAAATTTTTTTATGACCTCTTAATGTCTTTGCAGCTTCTCGATAATCTTCAATCATCGTTTTATAAGTTCCTTGACAAAAAACATGTCGTAAATCGTCTAAAAAACCCATAGAAGTTTCAATATTACTTATATCTCTACATGCCCTATCATATAATCTTACCAGTTCTGTTCGGGGTAATCTTTTCAATGCTTTTAATTTTTCTGCTTCAGCCATCTTTATTCTCCCAGAACTAACGTGTCTGTTACGAACACCTCTGAATTATTTAAAGAAATATGGTTTTTAAGTTTTATCATTTTAAGAATTCAAAAATAATCACTACGCCCTTCACCCTCTCAAAAAAACACAAAAACAACATCAATAAAACTTCAAATACGCCCGCACCGTTAGTAGTGGGGGAGTTTTGTTATTTTAATGCCCCGGAAAATCCGGGTATCTCTTCCTGAGGATTAAATACTTTCCAGATTAAAGGGCACCCCCCGGTACAAGGCTCCTCGCATTTAGGAGAATCACATTTGTCTGAGGCAGTTCTATTCAATTTTCTCCTAAATTTAAAAGGTATACCCTCCGGGGAATTATACATCTCAATAAACTCTCCGTATGACACAACCCCACCTTCAATAAATATATTGCCTACGGGGAATCCGGAAAAGTGGGTACAGGGAAGAATGTCACCATTATAATCTACTACAAAATTTCTCCCACTAGACAGCTGACATGGTCCACCTGAAACTAATCCCCGTCCAAAAAGCTCCCTTCTTATGCCTTCTTCAAAAAGACAAAGAGGAATTGGGCTTACTAGTCTTGCAACCTTACCTTTTGATTTAACATATTTATAAATATTCTCAAAACTTCTTGCTACCAATTCTGGACGAACCATCTCGGAATTGTCTTCCCCGGTCAAGCAGGGGCCGCAAACATTGAAAGAGAAGATATCTATAGGTTTATCTTCTAACGAATCAACTATTCTTTCAAGGCTATCAATACTTGATCGACTAATTACAGTATTTGTTGTGACCTTTATACCTTTCTCTGAAGCAACATAAATCCCCTTTATTGCTTCGTTGTAACTTCCAGGAGATTGAGTTAGAGCATCTTGTGACTCGGAGTCATAACCTTCTATGGAAACAGTTAGATGATCTACGCCCAGCCTTTTTATCATTCCTGAAAACTCTGGATTACTTAACATCCTCCCGTTAGTGACTATCCCGGTTTTTATATCTCTTTTCAAATGTTCTTCAAGAAGGATGGAAAGATTCTTATAAAGGGTGGGTTCTCCCCCTATAAGCGTGGTCTTCCTTACCCCCAGTTTTTGTAAAAGATCTAGTGTTGGCGAAATTTTCCCCTCAGGTAAATTTCTTCCACGATAAGCATTCAAATCGGCAGAGGCATAACACCATTTACATTTGTTTTGACAATCATAAGTAAGGGCCAGCCAGACCCCGCCAAATTTATCTATCATGTTCAATTCAAGTTCTATCCCCTAGTATAAACAACAGGCTTATCGAGTACAATGTCTCTCCCATCCACAATCATCACAGTCGGCACTCATATAAAGAGCATCATCACTTGGAGCCGGGCAATAATCTTCTGTCGGAACTGGACAATTACCTGGACAATCACAATGACCAATACGAAACCTTGAACCAATGGAGAAGGTCCTATCCGGGGAGATCTCTCCACCAGACAATTGAACGCTATCTGCAAATCCCAATATCTTAGTTACCATGTATCATACCTCCTTTCAAAAATTTATTCATCAAGTTTGAGAGACCCATAAATAGGCCAACGAAAAATACTACTTATTACTTTCTGCCGAAAAACGCGCTAAAACGAAAAACATATATACAGAAAAGTATAACCAGTTATAATGAAAAAATTTAAGATGGATAAAAGAGACGAAAAAATACTTGCTGTTTTTTCAAATAATGCAAGACTAAGCTACAACAAAATAGCAAAATTGACACACATATCTAAAGACAGCGTTAGAAATCGGATACTAAAGTTAGAAAAGGGGGGGGTTATAAAAAGCTATTTTACACTATTTGATTATCCAAAGTTAGGCATAAATAACTTTGTGGTATATTGTAAGTTCAAATCAACAAAATACCTAAACAAGGCAGGATTAAAGAAATTAGTAAAAAATAAGAAGATATCTTCTATAACTTGGCTTCTAGGAAAATTCGACCTAAGGATTGGTATTCTAGCACATACAAAGAAAAAGGCAATGATTATTCTAAAAGAAACACTTTTCCTTAACAAAATAGAAAAATATTTGGTGGTTACTTGCAATAATCCAATAATATATACAACGATCACCGAAGGTCAAAAATCTTCAGTCACAACCTCAAACCTTATCCAGGGGAGTATAGCAATAGATAAGAAAGATCTAGAAATTATAAAACATCTGGGAAACAATCCCAGAGCAAGATTCATAGACCT